>JACRLG010000023.1:0-275448 GCA_016235345.1 Deltaproteobacteria bacterium
CGGAACCGCTTGAAATTGGTCCAGTTATCCGTCTGCTCCTTCCAGAACTCCCAGGAGTCCTCCCAACCGTTTATAAGCATCTGCAAAAGCATGGTGGTCGCCACCGAGCGCACAAGCACCTTGGTGAAAAACTGCCGGTAACGCGCGGGCATTCCCGGCGGGGGCGCAATGTCGCCGATTGCCCGGCTGATTTTTTCGTTTAAGCCCGGCACAAGGCCCGTCACCATGCGGAAGTTCGATTCCGTCCAGTCCGGGGCCAGAAGCAGCAGCCGCGCCGCTTTCTGCAAGGTCGGATTTCTGCCCATGCGCCCCAAGTGCAGGCCGCCGAAGTCCTCGTTGATAAGGCGCGCCGCGATCTCGGCGACCTTGTCCGCGTCCGGGCGCGGCCCCTTGCCTTTAAGGTGCGCGTCGTGCCGCTCCTGCAACAGGTGAACGTACTCGTTGACGAACGCCTCGGCCTTGAGCCCCGCGAAAAAGCGCCCGAAAAGGGATGTCTCGAAATTC
This sequence comes from Deltaproteobacteria bacterium, assembly GCA_016235345.1. Lineage (NCBI taxonomy): Bacteria > Pseudomonadati > Myxococcota > Myxococcia > Deltaproteobacteria bacterium. The sequence continues at coordinate 505 of JACRLG010000023.1, forward strand.
TCCCGGCCCCGCCTGATGCCCCGGATAACCTTCACGGCCCGCTCAAACCCGGCTGATTCCGCAAGGCTTTCCACGATGCCCGGCATGGAGCGAAGGGCGCTCTCGTTCCAGTCGGCAACTTCACCAAGGGTCAGTCCGTTTTTGACGCCCAGGGTGATGAGGGGGTGATTGTCCATTATCTTTTGGAACCCGGCCTTGTACGCCGAAACCGGGTTGACGCCCGCGCTCTTGTAAACCCGGCCCGTCATTGGGTCCTTCATTTTGCGGCCCGCGATCCATCCGTGATTCACAGCAAGCGCCCAGCTTCGCGTTCCCGCCATGTGATGGAAAAAGCTCGACAAAAGTATCCAGCTTTTGAGGGACGCATTGAACCGCGCAAGCCACGAGGCCCCCGGAGTCTGCCGGAAAAGCGCGTCAATGGCCGTCATCTTGTTTATCATTTCGGCAAGCTCGGCGGGCGCGTAAAGGTGCCGCTTTTCCCACATATCCGCCACCTCATGCGTGGGGCGGTGCTGGATAAAGGCCTTGCTCCAACCCTTTTGCGCCGCGAATTCCTTTGCTTCCTCTTCGGTGTCGAAAATCCGGTAAGCCCGCTCATTGCCCGCAAACTTGAACAGCGCCCATTTCTCCGGCACATGCCGCACCGGAGCCACGAAAAACGACCGCGTTCCGTAGGTGTCTACCATCAAAGCCGATGCGTCGTCAGGCCCGGCCCCGGCGCTTGCCGACTGCCCCGTCCATTCCCAGACCGAAAAGCCCGGCGCTTCCAGCTTCGCGTATCCGGGGCGGTTGGAATCCGTATCAAAAAGCCGCCGCCCTTTCGCGTCGCGGGTTTCGTAGCCGTTTTTCAGAAAATCCTTATGCGCCAGAATGGTTTCAAGCTCTTCGGCATAGGTCCCCCAACTGTTGGTGAGGCCCTTTACGCCAAGCTCGTACCCGGCCTCCCAACCGTCCAGAATTGAATCCAGGCTCCGCTTTTTGGCGGCGGTGGTGGAAACCCTGAACCCGTAGCCGCTCCCCGCGCCCGAAAACTCGGCCTTTCTTTTTTCCGGGAAGCTCCATATCCGGCGCACGTAGTCGTCGGCAAAGCTCTGAATGACCTTGTTGGCCTTGGCCACGTTAAAGGCGTTCGTAAAGCGCCGCCCGATCTCATCCGCCAGGGCCTTTTCTGAGTCCGTCAGGCTTTCCACCCGGTCCAGAATCGCCAAGTGGTCCTTGATCTTGAGCTTCTGCTTTCGTGATGTAAGCGGGCTCATCATCTGTTTTTTTGCCCAGGCACGATGCTTTTTGATCCTGCCAACATCGCCCTTCACGTCCCGCCAGACCATGAGGGCCATGTCCAGAAGGTCGCTGTCCGTGTTCCGTTTCCACTCATCAAACCCCACAACCTTCTTGCCCAGAAACTTCCGGCTTCCTGCAAGCTGCTGAAGGCGCTTCTGAAGCCTCATCACGTCCGTCCGGGCCTGCTGAACCCCCACGTCCTTCTGCTCAAAAAGCCGGTTGGCGTAGCTGCGGTTCTGCTCAAGGTCCCGCGTCAAGGAAGGGCCTGTTGGCTTGACGGTGGAAAAATCCACGGAGAGATTCCTGCCAATGGCCGCCTCAACCACGGTCGGCCTTCTGGCCTGAACCGCGCCCCGCTCCAAGTCCCGCACCACGGAAAGCCCGGTTTGCGTAACAAGGTTCACCAGGGCGTCCGCCCAATCGGCCAGCCGTTGCAACACCTGCCCCACAAAGGTCTTGCGGTCGAAATCCCTTTTTGCAAGCGCCCATTCCACGTAGCGCGCCCGGTCTTCCTTGCCGCCCAGGAGGGCGTCATCCTTTTTTCCGGCTTCGTCAAAGGCGCTCGCAAAGGGGAGCTTTCCAGCCTTGTGCAAGCCCTTCACCGTGGCGCTCAGGGCCTCGATCTCATCCTTTGTAAAGAGTCCCAAGTCCTCCAGGCCGTGGGTCGCCTCATGCGCGAAGGTCCATTTATCCCCGGCCTTTTTTGAAATCGTGATCCGTCCGTCGCGGTACTTGCCCTTCACCACCTCGCCCGTTTCAAGCTCCCGGCCACGGCTGGCCTTAAAGCTCACCGAATCCGCGCCGATTTCGTCTACCGCCTCCACCAGAAAGCCCACACCGTCCGCGTTCTTCACGAACACCGCGCCGTCCGGGCTTCTGCCCACGCTCCAACCGGCCTGCTCCGGGAAAAATCCCCTCACTTCCCGGATGCTGATATCTGCCCAAGGCGCGAAGGCATCACCGTCAAAGGCCCCGGTAATGTCCCCGGTGGAGAAATCCGCGACCGGCAAGTGGCTTGCAATCCCAACCGCAACAGCCGCTTCCGCGTCGTCAGCTTCTTCCGGCTTTTCTCCAAGCCCGGCCAAAAGCTCATCATCGCTTTTGTCGTAATAGGCGACTTCGCCCCCAGGCTGGCCGTCGCCCGCCACCAGCACGTCCAGGGTCACGCTTCGCAAGGCGTTGCGCATCCCGAACATGACCGCGTCCATCATTTTCCGGTCCGGCTCAACGTCCGGCGGCGCGTTCTTCCCGGCCTCCTCAAGGGCCGCGTTCACTTCACCAAGGCGCTTTTCGGCGGACTCAAGCAGGCCCTTTTCCTCAAAGGGGATTTCGGCGTTTTTGGCGTAATCCGCCTTTTCCCTTTGCAGGTTTTCAAGGCGCTTTTGAAGCCTCCTGTCCTTGCCGAAAACCGGGGCCGCCTCGCGGTTTTCAACGAACTCCAAGGCACCCTTGGCCGTTGCGTACTGCATTCCTTCCCTGGTGTAGGCCTTTTCGGCTCCGGGTATCCCGCTAAAAACCACCGTGGCCTTGCCCAGGTTGTTCACCCCGGCTATGGTTTTTTGCTCGTTACCGTCCTTGTCCGTGAATGTGGGCAGGAAAAGAGCGTCAACCTTTATCTCGAAAAGTCCCCCTATGCGGAAGGTTGCCGTTTCGCCGGGAAAGCTGTGTTTCTCCCGCAGGGCCTTTAGTTGATCTCTATACTGGCTCCTGGTTTCCTCTTTTTGGGAGTCCAGAATCTTCTTTTCAAGAACCGCTTCCTGGAACTTGAAGTCGTCAAAATCCCTTTTGGTGTAGTTTTTGAAATGCTCCAAAGCCTTTTTGCGGTTCTCGGCGTGGAACTTTGCCGCCAAATCCAAAAATTCCTTGCGGCCAAGCTCCCAGCCTTCAAAGGTAATGGTTTTGGCCTTTATGTCGCCTTTTTCGTTCTGCCCGAAAACTGCGCCGTAAGCCTTTTCCGCAGTCACGGCTTTTTCTATTTTGGGAGCAGCCTCCTCGATCTCCCGCTTGGTTTGGGCCAGCATCCGGGCCGCCTTTGAAACGCCCATCTCCCAAAGGGATTTTTTCACCTTAAGATCGTTCACTTTATGGGCAAGGTCGTGCTGCTCCCATAAAAGGGGGTTTCCCGCCGCCGCCGCGCTCATCTCTGAAAAGCTCAACTGCTCCGAGCTTACCGGCTCAGTCATGGTGCGGCTCCATTCCTCGGACCCCAGAATCTTGTCTATGAACCGCTGCTTTTTCTCCAATATCTTGTAGAAGACCGAATCAAGGGACCGATCCACAACATAGTTGGTGATCTTCACGATCTTGTTCATGTTACCAAAGCGCACCAACCGCCCGTTGCGCTGCTCGAAAAGCATGGGGGTGTAGTTCACGTCAACGTGATGAACCCGCACAAGCCTGTCCTGGATGTTGACTCCAACCCCCAACGACTCGCTGTGGCCGATTATGACCCTGGCCTCGCCGCTTCTGATCTTGTCGAACATCTCATTTGCGGCCTTGTCGGTCTTGGCCTCGCTCCGAAGCAATATCTCGTGCCTCGGCACCCCTTTTTGAACAAGCAGATTCCGTATTTCGTCATAGGCGTTGAAATATCCGGGCGTGCCTTCGCCCGACTGGTAAACGTCCAGAAAAACCGCCTGGGACAATCGGTCCTTTTCGGTTTTTTTCCAGGTATCAAAAATCTCGTCCGCAACGTGAAAGAGTTTCCCCTCCTTCACGTCCGCGAACCCGATGGGATCCACCAGCCTCAAATCAATGGCCGCCTTACGGGCCAGAGTGTTTATCACCACCGGCACCGCCGACGAGTCCCGCTTGTCCTGCCCGCTAAGTTTTTCCCACGACTGCATCACGCGCCGCAAGCCCGCTATGAACATGCCAAGCCTGTCCGAGCGAGGAATGACTTTGACTTCCGGCTTGCCGCCCTCGATCTGAGGCAGGTCAAGGCCCGCGTTGGCCGTAAGCATTATGTCGGTTCCGGCCTTGAACATGGCCATTAGTTCCGGCATGTTGGTGTAGTCGTTGAACCGCTCCACCCGCTTGATCTGGCCGGTGGCCGTTTCCTCCAAATCGCTTGTGGTGTCGCAGAAGGCCGCCGCGAAGGCGTCGAAGCTCCGGGCGTGATACTGCGCCAGAACGTCCGGGCGCACGTAGCGCATCATGGTCCAAAGTTCTGCTATGGTGTTCGATATTGGCGTTCCGGTCGCCAGCACCACGTTCTTGCCGCCGGTTTTGCCCTGCACCCACCGCGATTTCAAAAGCAGCGTGTCGCCTCGCTGGGAGCTTGATTTATCAATGCCCTTGATCCGGGGCATCCGGGTGAAAAACTCGCCGCGTTTGAAGGCATGCGCCTCGTCAATCAAAAGCGCGTCAATCCCAAGGTCCTCAAAATTGAGGATTCCCGGCGCAACCTCGCGGGCCATGAGCTTTGCGAGCTTTTTCTTGTAGCCGTTAAGTATCCCTTCAAGCTCCTTTACGGAGGGGGCCTTTTTCCCGGCGCGTTCCCGTTCGGCGATCACTGCGTTTTCGGCCTCGTCAATGCGGGCCTCCATCATCGCCTTGTACCGCTCCTTGGAGTCCGGTATGGCCTTGAACCAGTCGTGGGGCACCACAATGGCGTCCCAATCGCCCGTTGCGATCTGGGACAAAACCCGCTGCCTGCCCTTGCCGCGCTGGGTGTCGTCCGGGATCAAAAGTTTCGCCTGTGGGTAAAGCTGCGCGAACGCGCTTGCGTACTGGCCCACGGTGGAGCCCTGCACCACTATAAGAGGCTTGCGGGCGGTGCCAAGTCGGCGCATTTCCATGGCAAGGGTTACAAAGATATTGGTCTTGCCGGTGCCGACCCCGTAAGCCAGGAGCACGGATTCCTTCAAGGCCCGGCTGACGGCGCGCTTTTGAAGGTCGCGCAACTTCACATCATGGCTGGCCCCCGGATAGTGCTCGATTGCCGGAGCCGCAACCTTTTTGGTCACGAAACGGTTGATCTTGTCGTTGTATTGGGCCGCCACGTTCGGCCCCCATTTTTCATGCCCGGCAATCCAGGCGTTGAAGGCTTTCACAAGCTCCTTCTGCTTGGCCACGGCCCCCTCGGTGGCTTTTTTGTTCAGCACCTGCCGCACTCGCTCTTTGCCCGAATCGTCCGTATACGGCACCGGGTCATGGCACACCGGGCGCTGCTGGTTAAGCGACATCCTCAAAAAATCGTCCGCCGAAAGGGAGCCGCCGCTCCACGTAAACTCCCAGGAATCGCTTTTTACCTGATCCCCGCCAAAGCCCTTTGTAAGAACGTGGGTCACGCGCTCGTCGTTGACGCTTCCCAGGCGACTCACCGAAACATCATCGAGGCCCAAAACCTCGGAGCCGAAATCCGTGTAAACGTCAGTGTCAATCCATGTTGCGCCGGGCCTCACCGCTATCTGGCCTATGGTAAGGTCAACGGGCAGAACCCTTTCAAGCGCCAGCGCGTTCTTCTCGTACCTGGTTACGTCCTTGGCGAGCTCCCGGACCTGCTCGAACTTGGCTTTTACGTCTCCCGAAAGATACTCCGAGGCCGACACCCATCCGCCCGTGGCCGGGTCGGAAAAAACCTCCGGGCTTTCCCAGAAAAGGCTTTCAATCTCATCCTTTGTCTTTCCCATCACCTCGGCAACGTAGCCCGTGTCAAGCTCGCCGGTCATGGCGTATGAAACCGTCACGGCGTCCCCCACGCTTTCCACGTTCTGGGGTGTCCTGGTAGGGAACATGGTGCGGCGCGAAAGGCATTCGGAAGGAACGTACTCCACCACGTCCTTGAATATTTTGTCCCCGTTCGCGGCCCGCGCTTCCTCCTTGTGAACCTTCGCCGTCTCAAGGGCGGCAACCGAAACGTATTCGGTGTCAATCTTGCGAAGAAATGAGCCCCCTTCGTGAAGGCGCTTGTGGTCCCGCACAAAGGCGTCGTAGTGGGTTTTGAGCGCCTTTCGGGCGCTTTCGACTGCGGCGTCCGGTGCGTCCGGGTCCAGTTGCAGGCGTATGTAATCCTTGAAGGCCCTTTTGATGGCCATGTACTTTCGGGCCTTGTCGCGGGCCTGCTTTGCGCCGCCTTCTTTGTCGGAGAAAATTTCGGCCTCCCGCAAGGTCCCCTTGGCGGCATCGCCCCGCGTTATGGTGGGCTCCGCGTATTCGCCCTTCACAACGGTGTAAAACCTGCCGTCAACCTCTACAAGGCTTCCTTCCTGATCGCCGGGCGAGGCGGGGCGGCGGTTCACAATCTCGCCCTTTTCGATCTGGCGGCCCTGCTCCATTATGCCGGGCGCGAAATTCCCCACAGCCCGCGCCAACTGCTCCGCAAAAGGCGCGTCCTCCTTCGGGAAAACCGTGTATTCCTTTTCGTCCGCCTGCCTTGCGTGCATCTTGCCGCGCATGGAGTGGGTCCCCAAGACCATTTCAGGATGCTCGGCGAAATACTTGTTAATGGTTGCGGTGTTGCCCTCTTCGGGGATGTCGATTTCCACGGTTTCCAGGAATGACGGGTTATCCACGCTCGCCAGTTGGTCCCCGCGTTTTTGGAACACCAATATGTCCGTCACAACCTCGGTTCCGGCGTTTGCCGCAAAGGCCGTGTTGGGAAGCCGCACACCGCCAACAAAGGCGGCCCGCTGGTGCAAAAACTCCCGAACGCTCATGTTGCTTTTGGCGTTCGCGGTCCAGGCGCTTGTAATGGCGATAACAAGCCCGCCGGGGCGCACTGCGTCCAGGGATTTGCCGAAGAAATAATTGTGCAGGCTCCACCCGCCGTAAGCTGGCCGGGAGGCGTCGTAAACGCTGCTTTTTTGCGCAAAGGGAACATTCGTGATTACAAGATCGAAGCCGTTCATGCGCCGGGCTTCTTCAAAGGGCGCGACCTGAACATCGGATGCGGGATAGAGGGCCTCAAGCACGGCCCCGGTGAGGCGGTCTTTTTCAACGGCGGAAAAGCGGGATTTTTCTGCAATGTCGCGCGGTGCCAAGCCGATGAAATGCCCGGCTCCGGCAGCGGGCTCAAGCACACGCCCGCCCGAAAACCCAAGCCGCCGGGCAAGGGTCCACATGGCCCCTATGACTTCCCGGCTGGTGTAATGCGCGTTTTGTGTGGATTCGCGGGCGGAGTTCCACTCCTCCTGGGTCATGAGCCCGCCGAGCAAAGGATGCAGGGCGCGCCCGTATTTCCTTTCCCATTCAAGGTATTTTTCAAGCCCGACGGAGCCCCGCCCGAAAAAGCCTTCGGGAGTCTCGTCCGGGTATTTTTGTTTGAAATCCAGGAACTTGGTGAACCTGTAATCAAAAACCTTCTGGGAAAAGGCCCCCCATCCAACAAACTTTGCAAGGGCCTTTTTTTCCGCCGGCGTTGCGGGCCTGCCTTCGGCCTTCACGGCCAAAGCCGTGCGCAAAGCCTCGATGTTCGCCGTTATGCGGGGCTCCACACCGCCCACAACGATCTCATCATCGGGCGCTATTACGTGGTTGACACCCTGTTTTCCTCCATGTCCTTTGCCGCTTCCCGGTCCACCCAGGCCCAAATCTCTTTTCTTTTGGCCTGCGCCAGGGGCTTCGGCGGTCTCACCGCCATCAGGGCCGGGCCGTCGGAGGGCGCTATCACCGCGTACTTGTACTCTATCGCCTGATCCTCGTCCGCGCCCCGTTCCTTCACCCGGTAGTAGCTCACCATCGCCCGCTGCACCGCCTGCACCACCTGCCTGTCGAGCCTTGCCGGGTCCTCCTGGAACATCTCCCATGTCTCCGCCGGATAGTTGTCCAAGAGCCAGGTCAGATGATCCCGGTACTCCGCCCTGGTCCTTGGTTTCTCGATCTCCACCCGTATCAGGTTGCTCATTTGCGGCTCCTTTCGCTTCGCTTTGTTTGTCGGAAACAAAGCGTTCTATATACGGTTTTATGCCCGCACCCAAGTTAACAATTAAGAACGAGAAAAATTCCTTGGCGCTCTTGCCCGCCGCCCGGAACGCGGCCAGGGACTTTTCAAAGTGCGGCTTGGCTGCGGCGTAGCTTTCCTCATCAAAGCCGCCGATACCGGGGAAGCTTTTGAGGCCCCCGCGCGATCCGCCCGCAAGCTCGTAAAGGGCCGTCAGGGATTCCTCAACACCCGTCACGCCCTGCTTTGCAGCCTCACCCAGAAAACCCGCAAGGCTCTTTTTCGGCCCGGAAATTTCTTCCTTATCCGCCTTGGGAACGAACTTCCGGCCCGTCATCATTGCGATTGCGCGGCTTTGAGGCGCAGGCGAAGGCGCAGCGGATTTCGATTCGTCAGGGGCGCTTTCGGGAAAGACTGCGTCAGCCTCAAGACCGGGAGAGCCTTCCCCGTTTGAAAGACTGCCCGCCCGCTCCACGACGTCAGCCACAACGGTGTCAGGGTCAAAGGGCTCGACGGGAAGAATTTTTTCCTGCTTCTCGTCAAGAGCCGCCCGCCGGACCGCGCTTATTATGTCGGAAAAAACGCCCCGGATTTTCGCGCCGCTTCTTATGTTGCGGTCGATAAAAAGGGCCAGGGCGCTAATGTCGCGGGGGAGATAGTCGGTTTCCTCGAACATCCGGCCCTGGTCCACCATGTCAACCACCAAAAGCTTTTTGGCCTTGGCCTTACGAACAATGGAAACGGCCTCGATGATCTTTTCGTCAATCCGGGAGCCCTTCAAATCCGGGCTTGCAACCTTGGCCTGCACCATGGCCGGAGCCGTGGCCATCAGGGCGTTCAAAAGGTTTTTCTGGTCAGGGTCGGTTTCCTCGCTTATGGCCTCAAGGTATTGGTCCCCCCAGGCTTTCACAAAAACCACGTTTTTCACGCGCTCCAAAAAACTCTTGGTCACGCTTCCGTCCGCGCCAACCATACCGGCGGCGGCATTCAGGCCCACCTTTTCGGCCACTCGCTGCAAAAATCCAAGGTTTGCGCTTGCGCCCACGTCGCCGGATTCGGACGGATGAAACAGCAACAAATCCTCGTCCGTAATCATGGCGGCGTCCGAAAGGGCCTGCTCGGAGCGCGAAAGCGCCGCGCCCTCGCTGTCGTTGGCAAGGCGCGTGAACTCCACCCGGTCCTTCACTCGGCTCTTGCGAACACGGACCAGGACGGGCCGCCTCGTTTTCAAAACCGCGCCCGGATCAAGGCCGAAGTCCCCGGCGTTTTTTACAAGCCAGTCCTGGTAAGCTGAAGGGTCGGAAATCGAGCCGTAACCGCCCGACTGGTAGGTGATCCCAAGGGCCATGACGCGCCCGTTGCCAGCCTCAACCACCATGTCAGGCCCCACGATGGGAGCCCCAAGGGTGACGCTCGGTGAGGCTCCCAGCTTGGCCGGAACGAGCCGCCGGGCGATTTCAAGAACCTTCAACTTCATGGTTTCGCGCTTGCGGTCGCGGTTTTGCAATTCGGCGGGATAGGCGGGATTGGTGGAAAAATCGGTGTTGTTGGAGACGTTGAGCCTGTCAATGGGCGCGACCGCGTACCGGAATTTTACGGGCTCGTCGCTTTCGGGCAGATAGGTTTCGCCTTCCTTGCCCCAGGCTTCGGCGGGAATACCAGCGGATTCGGCCTCGTCCGTTTCATCGGTTGCCGGTTTCGTTTCATCCTTTGCGACTTTCGTCCCGGCCTTTGTTTCAACCTTCTCGGCCTTTTTCCGCCATGCCGCAAGGAGCGCCGCCATCTTGTCGGCCTCTTCCGCGTGCCACCGCGAATCCCGGTCATGTGCCGCCTTGTTTTTTAATGTTCTGGCCCGCTCCGCGCTTTCCCGGAAGGACTTCGCCCTTTGCCGGGCGAACGCGACCCCGCGCACAAGATCGTCTTCGGTCTTGTATTTTCCATCCTCCAAAACGTCGCGGTAAACGTCCGCCACGGGGATCGCCGGATCGTCGGGTATCATCCTTTCAGCGCCGACCGCCTGGACAACCACCCCGTTATCGGACTCCACGGTAAAAATATGGCGGACCTCCGAAGCTTGGCCACCCAACACGCCCTGCATCCTGTAGCTTTCGTGCCCGGTTATGGTGCCGCGCCGCCAGGGCTTGCCGTCCTTTACCAGAATCACGCGGTCGCCCTTGTCAAGCGCCTTGGACTTTTCCTCATCAACGGCAATGTCCGGCAGATCGTCGCGGCCCTTCAAATCAACAGGCTGCAAGGCGGCCTGCGCGGGCTTTTTGCCGGTAAGCATCTGCATAGCAGGGCTCACGGGCTTTGATGCAGCCTGCCCGGCGGGCTCGCTTGGATTGGTTTCCTTGCCCGAAAGAGCCTTCAAAATCCTGTTGGTGGGGTCGGCGTCGCTATAAAAGCTCCAGGCTTTTCTCGGCCCATACCAGCGAGCACCCAGGCTTTTAAGCTCCATCATGTGGGTTTTGGTGTTGCCGGTCACTTCCCAAACAGGCTTGCCCTTTTTGGTGGTCGCCCTGGTGACGTTAAGACCGTAATCAGCCAATGATCCGGTTTGCTGCGCGGCGGGCTTTTTGCCGGTAAGCATCTGCACTGCCCGGCTTGGTCCGGGCGCTTTTTCCTTCTCCGGGGCAGGCTCGGCAACCGCCTTGCCCTCAGCTTCCCTTGCCGCCTTTTTCGCTTCTATCTCGCCCGCAAGCTCATCCAGAACGCTTGATAGCTCGTCCGGATGCTCGGCAAACCACGCCAGTTCGGCGTCAATGTCAGGCTTGGCGGTTTCCTTTTCAGACGGAGCCGGTTCTGCTTCCTTTTTCCCGGATGTAGCCCTGGCTTTTTTAAACGCCTCAAGGTCGGCCCGGACCTCATCGGTTCCTTCGCCCTCGAAATAATCGCGTAGCTGTTCCGCTGTGTCGAAAAATATCGTCTGCGGGCCATCATTATCCAGAATATAGGCAAGCTCAGGGCTTTCAACACCGTCAACAACGGTGCTTCCGCGCCGGTAAGCCTCAAAAAGCCTGTCGAATTTTTCCTTTCCAGCATCAAGAGCCTTTGGCTCAGGCGCTTCTTCAATCACCGGCTGAACAAGGGGCTGGTCTTCGCTGTCTTCGCGGCCAGGAGCGGGATTTTCAACGGCCCCATCAATAACCTGATTCCCGGAGGCCTCCGTGCTTTCCACATCCTGCGGTTCCGGGTCATATTCCTCCATCACCGGCTGCTCGCGCCTCATAAACTCCGGCGTTTCATATACGTATTTGTCATTCAAGGTATTCCAGGGGGTTTCCCCGACTGTTTCGCCCTCCTGGCTTTCCTCAACCGGGCCATCCCAAGCTGGTTCTTCATAAGCATCAGCAATGGGTTCATGCGCTGGAACGGGCATCGGGCCGTACATTTCTTCGGCAACCTGCCGGGCGAAAACATCCGTGGGCTCCTCGCCATCGAAACGCGCAAGCACCCCATCCCAACCTTCGGCGTCCTCAACGTCGCTTCTGATGAATGCCTTCTGCCCGGCGGACAAAAGCGCCGTGGTATCGCCGGAGGAAACGGCAGCCTCGGTTTTGGCCTTGCGGGATGCTTGCACAAGTTGGGCCGCATCGTTCACGGAGCGCGCCACCGAATTTTCGCGCAGGGCGGCCTTGCGGTCGGCTTCGCGCCTGCCTGCCGCTTCCTTGCCGATTTCGGTCACGGCCCCGCCTGTCCCTCGCATGGGTCCGGTGGGAAGCGGAATCCCGTCATCAGAAACCGCCGATCCCAAAAGATCGTCAAGGCCCTCCTTGGCCGCGTCAACCGCCGTTTCAGTCGCCGCCTTCCTTGCCTTGGTTTTTTTGCTCCAGGGGAAGACCCGAAAATGTTTCGTTTCGTAAAGTGGCTCCCGGCCACGCAGCAGATTCAGCCGCGCACCGGGCTTGCCCATACCCGAAAAATCCTCATCAAGGGGCACGGCTTCGCCTTTTCGCACAACCTCTGTGGCGCTTTTTTTCCAGGCAGCGCTTACAACGGGGGATTCCTTTTTTATGGCGTCCGCAACAAGGTCAACCGCCCAAAGCCTGTCCTTTTCGCTTGCAGTGGAATCGGAAAGATAACGGGCCGCCCGGCCTTTTTCCCTGTGGGCTATTACAGCGCCAAGCCCACCGAAGATAACGCCGGTGACGGCTGTTGGACCAAGAACATCAATGGCTGCTGACCAGAAACGGTCATCGCCCATGTCAACCGAGCGGCGCACCTCCGCCTGAACGCCCGCCGTGAGGGCCTCGCCGGTCATTTCGGTTGCGGCTGTTCCTGCTATTCGCCCGGCCACCTGCCGCGCCCTGGTCGCCAGAAGGCTTTGAACGCCAAGTTTAAGGCCCGCCTTGCCGGGCCTTGTCAGGGGTTTCAAGACCCCGGCTGTGACGCCCTCAAGAAGGTCCGTTGCGAACTCGAAACCTCCCTCGGCCAGGGCGCTTTGAGCCGCCGCGCCCGCCGCCGTTTCTTTGTCAATGCCCTGGTTGTGGGCCTCCTCCATGAAGGAATCGAATTCCGAAAACCCGTAGACAGTGCCGCCCGAAAGGGCGAACGCGCCCACGGCACCAACCGGGCCGCCGATCACCGCGCCCGCAATCGTTGCAGGCCCCTGGGTGGTGAGGCTCTGGCTTGCGCTTTTAACTCCTTCGGTAACCCACCGGCGAAGGCCCGTTCGGGCCTGTTTGCTGGTCTGCACAGCCGGAGTGTCGTAGGAAAAATCCGAAACAGATTGAACCGCCCGGTCAAGAAGTCCGCCGCCTTCCTGTTCGTCGCTTCCACCCGTCACCGCCTGCAAGGCCCGAAGGCCCGTCTCCACACCCTTAACCGGCCCTGAAATCACGGCGGCTCCAACGTCTTTGGCAAAGCCGCCCGCTCCGGGCCTGTCCGGGGCCGTGTCCTCCATGTTGGCGTCTATAAAGGAGTTGCGCCGCCGCCTCATGGTATCCTGGTCGTAGGCCGGGGGGCGGCCCTTGGGGTTTTCCCACTGGTCGAAAAAAAGCCCCAGGGATTCGCGCTTTTTCGACGGCTTTTGCGCCTGGAATTCGGGTGAGGCGGTGAACTCCGACAAAGCACCGGTTTGCCGGTCGTAGTCGGCCTGACTTCCGGGAATCAGTTCCTCAAGGTAGTCGTCCAGGCTGCTGTTGTAGAAACCGCGCGGCATATCGTTATCCCTTTATCGGCTGGCCAACGGGTATCATCCCGGCGGGGCGTTTCACCGGCTGCGGGCCGTAATTCAAAATCGCGTCCATGGCTTTTTGGATTTCGCCCTCGTGGCCGCCTTTCCGGGCCTTGTGCAGATTGCGGCCAAGGGCGACGGCAACGGAGCGCGGAAGTTTTTTCAGGGCCATTTCGGTGCGGGCCTCCTTCTGGCTTCGCTCGTAGCCCTTTTCATCGGCGGGTATAACATCGGGCTGGTGTCCGGCCTTGCCGGTGGGTTTTGCGGAAGGCGGGGGCGTATCCGCGCCGCGCCCGTAATAGTCGGCGCTCAATTCCTCTGCGGGAATGAAGCTCTCCCTGAACTTGGCGTATCCGGCGGAAGCGCTCTGGGCGGTTCCTTTGCCCTTTTTGCCTTCATCTTTCTTTTCACCGCCGCCCGAATAAGCGGCCCGATCCACTTCGTCCATGGCCCCCCAGGCTTTGCGGGCGTCGGACTCCCACCCGCTTACGCGCTTTTCTATCGTTCCGTTGAAATAGGGCGATGCCTTGAAAGCCGCCTGCACCGTGGCCGCGCTTAGGGGAGCCGTCCCCGCGCCTGGAAAGAGCGCCTTGAACTGTGCGGCTGCTGCGGGGCCGAACCCGTATTCTTTGATCCAGCCGTCAAGGGTTGCGGATTTCGGATGTTTGCCGGAGGCCGAACCGCCGTACCCGCCACCGCCGTTCGCGGCCCTGTAGTCAACATTTTTGCGGGTTTCACGGCCTTGGGCCGCAATTTCGTCAAGCCTGTCCTGCTTGGACTGCCTGCGTTCCTTGTCGCGCTGGGCTATGGCGCGGGTCTCTTTTGCGCGGTCCCGGACCTCATTCACCACTTCGCCCCACTCTTTGGCGTCCGGCAAGTAGTCGAGGTTCGGATACCGGCTCTTTATGGCGGCCTGCTCATCCTTGGTAAGCCCGCCTTCCGAAAGCCTCTGCTTCACGGGTTTTCTGGTGCGTCCGTCCTCAATCTGCGCGCCGATTGCCGTTGAAACATCTATTGCTTCGGCCCGGATAACGAGTTTGCCCGTGTCGCCCTTGTAATGGGCAAGAAACTTCTCCTTCGCTTCGGGCGTCAAAAGGCTTGCCCAATAGCCCACGGGCCTTGTCTCGCGGTTGCTGCCCGGAAGATCACGCAGCCTTTTCACCTCATCGCTCACCCGATTGATGTTCACATCTATCGTTCCGAGGCTGTCCGGCCCCCAACCGTTGGCCACGGCCTGTGAACGAAGGTCATACAGAAGGTCCAGCCGCTTTTGCTCGAAGGGGAGCGGATCCGCCGCGTACGCCTTTCGCTTGGCCGTAGCTTCGGCCAGCCTTGCCTTGGCCTTCTGAACCCCTGGAGAAACATTATCAGCGTTTGAGGACGTGCGCGGGTCATTGCCGGTTGCGTCGTTTGCTCCTGGAAGCGAAAAAGCGGCGGCAATGCTGCGCGGATCATTGGCCCCCACGTTTGGGGATGCCGGATCATTGCCGCTTGGAATGCCGCTTGACGGAGCGTTTGCTCCGGGGGTGAGGGCCTCTTCGGACTCGGCGGCAGAAAGCCCGGCAACGGCCTTTGCGTGATCATCCTCAAGTTTGCGGCCCACGTTGGTTTTCCCGGCCATTATGGCCGCAAGCCGACCGCCGAAGCGCTTCTTCATGTCGCCATTGCTTACGAATTGCCGGTCGGTGCTTACCGGGTTGCGATACTTCCACCGCTTTGTTTTGGGGTCGAAATCGGCCTGCATGACTTCGGAAAAATCGCCCAAAAAGTCAGTGGCCGCGTGAGCCTGATCCAGGGGGTCATCGCCCCACAAGTTGCCCGCAAACGGCTGGTTTTCCATTTGAAGCTCGGCAAGCTCGGCTTCACGGCGCGGCCTTTCGTACTTGTCGAAAAGGGCGGCCTCGGTTTCGATCTGCGCCTTTTTGAGCCCAAGCTCGGCCCGCTCATTCTGCGCCCGGCCAAGGCCCGCCACGCCCTGCGTAATGGTATCGGCCAGCGAGGCATAAGCCCGCCCAACGTCCCAATCAGCCATTATTCATCCTCCGGGCCGAAGTCATCAAAGCGCCCCGCGCACCTGATCCAGAAGCGAAGTATTGGAAGCCGCCGCGTCGCCATTGCCATTCATTTTGCTCATCAGCGCCGAAAATTGCGCATCGTCGCCGGTGTAGTTGGTGCGGGGAAGCGACACCCCGAACACGGTGTTAAAGTAGCTTTTCGGCTCAACCGCCTTGGGGTTCGCGTCCCAAAAAGCCGTCGCCCGTGCGTTTGCGGGCTTGTAGCTCGTGGACTTGTCCCAGGCCGGGCTTCCGTTTCTGCCTCCGGTTACGCTGAACATGTCCCGTATGTCGTTCGTGGCAAGCCCAAGCTGCTTGCCGATCGCTTTGCCTTCCTCGATATACGAGGTGAAGTCCGTGGGCAGGCTGTCGTAATCAAAAAAGGTGTAGTCGCCCTTGTTGGTTGTGCCGGTCTTTCGGTTGGCCATGTAAACCGAGTCATAGTCCGGCGCGTCCGGGACCGCGTAGCCGCGCTCCCTGGCCTTGGCCCATCCGTTTTGAGCGGTTGACCAGTCCTCCTTTAAAACATCGCTTCGATACGCCTTGTCCCAGGGCGAGTCGTCGTTGCCGAAAAGGGCGTCATTCACAACGTCCATGCCGGTTTGAACCGGGTTTGCAAGCAGATTCCCGCCGCCGTAAGCTATGGCTGCGGCCAGGGCGGCAGGTCCAAGAATGCCGGGGATTCCTGCAAGAGTCGCCGTCTTGGCCGCCGGAGCAGTCGCGGCCAGGGTTCCGCCCGTGGAATATGTGGTCACGGGAGCAACGCTTGCGGCAGTAAGGCCCTCGGCTGCTGCTGCGGTTGCTGCGGGCGCTGTTGCGGTTGCGGCCCATTTGGCGGCCAATGACGGGAAGATTTTCGCCAGGGCCGCCTTGCCCGCGCCGATGATCGGAGCCGTAAGCCCCAACTGGTGCGCACCCATAACGCCGGAGACGCCAAGGCCAAGCTGGCCAATGGTTTCCTGGTTGGATGCGCTTTCCCGGTTTGCGGCAAGCTCTTCGACTGCTGTTTTTTTTTCGAGTGCTATCCGCTGGCGTTCAAGCTCAAGTTCCGCCTTGGCCGCGTCATCGGCGGCCTTGTAGGCGTAAAGCTCTCTTAGGGAAGGCGCAGCGGCTTCAACCTCGGCGGCGGCGCTTGGATAGAGCTTTTTCCGGTAAACCGCACCCATCTGACTTGTATTAGCCATTGCCCACCCCCAGGCCCATGGAGCCCCGTTTCTTTATAAACTCGCTCAGTTCATCCAATTGATCCTTGGTCTGTCCGTCCTCCCGGAGTTTAGCCAAGCCCATGAGCCCGGAGATTCCAACCTGTGCGGCCCCAAGCCCTGCGGTTTTGCCTGCCTGATCCTCACGAAACGATTTTAAGGCCCCGGCCTCCCAAACCTTGTTTGCAAGGGCCTCTTTTTGAAGGCCAAGCCCTGTGGCTGCGTTTTTCTCCTTGGAGGCCGTGGCGAAATCCTGTGTCATGTTTTTGGCAGCCAGCCCGGCGAGACCCGCGTCAATGCCCGCCGTGCTCACCATGGGCGCGTTCTGAGGAGCCTTGGCGATCAACCGCGCAACGGCGCGCTGGTACTGCGGAGTTCTTTTCAGGGCTTCGAGGTATGCGGATTGGGCGCTCATGAGTCCTCCCGTTCAACCTTGTATTCGAGGCCAAGGCCCTCAAGCCAAAGGCCGGGAGCGGAGGCCGAAGTTACAGCCGCAATCCTGAACCGCACGGCCCAACCTTGGGCGTTGATGGAAACTGTTTTGCGAAAAAGCCTGCCCGCGCCAGCGTTTAGGGCCACGGTTCCAAGGCTTGTGAAGGAGTCGCCGCAATCGGGAGCGACCCCCAGGGCCGCGTTTGCGGGCTCGCTCAAAAGATGTCCCCAAAGCCGGATTTTGCTCACCAAGGCCCGGTTCCAGGCCCCGGCAAGCAGCAAGTCGCCTGTTTCAAGCTCGCAGGTAATGGCGGTGCCGTTCCAGGTTGGGCCGTGTTCCAGGCGCAGAACGTGGCCGTAACGCCCGCCGCCGTATACATGGCGAACGCCGGAAGCGCTTGAAACCGGCACCGCGCACACCGGGTGGTTGTTCTCGCCGGGATTTTTGGCGAACCACGCCCGCTTTTTGAGATCAAAGACTGCCCAGAAATCAGGCTCGGTTGAATCATTAAGGGGTAGCAGAAGGTTCAACTCGCCGTGGGCGGAGTCGTAGAACATCACGGCGCAGTCCAAAGCGTCCGGGTTCACGAAGTCCGGGGAATCCTCGTCAAAGAAGCGTTCGAGTCCGCATAAAGGAGTCAGCACCGCGCCGTCGAAAACAACAGGACCTGCGGCTGAAAGCCAAAAAGCCACGTTCCGGCCCAGGCCCTGGTTCACCTCAAAGCCCATCTCGGCGGCGCAAAGGGCACGCGCCGACACGCAGCCAATGGAGCCCGAAACAAGCCGAACCGCGAAATCCTCCGGGTTGCTGCCGGTCAAAATGTAGGTTTCGGTCTTTTTGAGGCCCAGCCAGAAGGAGTGAACGTCGTTCCCGAAGCGGTTGAACATTTCTATCCCGGCGACCAAAGGTTCGTTACCCCCGAAGTAAAGGGCCTGTTTGCCGCCGTCCGAACTCAATTCCCCGTTGTTGACTTCGGGAGCAGATGGGGCGGAGAAGTCTACGCGCCCGCCTTCGCCGCCTTCGGAGTAGCCGCAAAGAAGCAGGCGTCCGCCGTAAGTTGATGGAAAATCGCAGGCTCTTGGGGCCTTGCCAGCCGGGATGCCGAAGCAGGAGTCAATTTTTACGTCCGCCGAAAGCGCCGCTGAAAACGCGATCCTGTAGGCGTAGCCGTTCACTCCGAAAAGACTTGCGGGCGCTTCCTCGGTTTCATTTGGCGGGTTCCAGGCCATGACTCCGCTCTGGCCCAGACTCACCCAACTCATCGAAGTCCCAAGTATTGTCCCATCCCGTGGCGCTCCAAGGCTTACCCAACTGGCAGGCCCGTGAAAGGAAACCGTGGGCCGCGCCGTGCTTGCGTTTGTGCTGCCCGCGATCATGGAGAAAACAAGGCCCGCCATGCGCTCCTCGAAAATCACGGTCACATACCCCGTGGTTGCAAGGGCGGAAAGGTCAGCCGCGATGGGATAAAGGGCGCTCGAAGCCTCGGCAACTTCCAGGGTGTAGTCCTTGTCAGCCGCGCCGGTGTAAACGTGGAAGGCTATGGCCGTGCGGTTCACGCCGTCCCAAACATCGCCCAATTTTTGGAAGGGCGCGTCAAGGGTGAGCCTGCAAATTTCGGCGCTCCCGGCGGAAAGCGAGAAAAGGTAGGCATAGAGGAAGAGCCCGCCGAAATTCATGGGCCGGGCCATGCCGCAGGTTGAAGGGAACGAAATAGCGCCCCGGTCAACGGAAAACCCGGATGAACCATCCGTCACGTAGAGCGCCGCCATGGTGTTGCCGTTCCAGGCGGAAACGCCCACGCTTGCGCCGGTTTCGTTGTTAGGAGCGGACAGCAGCGCCTTTGCGCCTTGAATCGGCCTTGGAGAAAATGCAAGAAAGCTGCGGGAGGGCGTCATGTACTGGTTCACCGGGAGGGTGAAATCGCTGGTCCACCTGCATACGCCCTTGCTCCACCGGAATTCGTCAATCCTGCCGTTGACGTAAAGATAGGTTGATCCGCCGCCCGCGCCGCGCCCGATTTCGAGCGGTGCGGCAAAGTCAGGTATGTTCACGATCCCGCCCGGCCAGACCGCAAACACGTTTTTGCCGTCCACGAAAAGGTACCACTTGCCCGTGCTGTCCCGGCAAAAGGCGATGTGATACCACCTTCCCGTGGTGAAACCGTCGGCAAAATGAGCGGTGTTTGCTGAAAGATCGGAGCCGTTTCCAATCCAGAAGGTTAGGAAGTTATTGCGCAAAAGAAGCGAAAAGCTGTTCAGCGAATCAACCCGCTGCTCGAAAACAAAGGCCCCGTTCGGGTATGCGCCCGGAAGCACGTTGAAGTTCACCCAAAAATCAACACTGAAAGCTCCGGTTCCAATATGCCAGTCGGCGGAATCGGCCATTGAAACGTAATCGCCAGCGCCGTCCAGGGCGAGACTCGATGCGCCGAATTTTTTATCAACGGTTGAAAGCTTTGCGTTGCCGTAAAAGGTTACAGAGTGGGCCGAAGCGGACGAATCCGTGGTGGATGTGGCCCCGTGGCTTCCGTCGAAATGCAGCAGGCACTTGGTGTATGCGTCGTTGCCGCCCCCAAGCTGCATGGTGTTGCCGGTGGTTTTCAGATTGTTGTTGATGGCCTCGGTTACATCCAGCACGCCGTTTTCTCGGTTTTCGTAAGGGAGCGCCGTTATGGTGACAGCGGCCCCGGCGGCTTCGGTGACGATAACGTCCTCAAGCACAGTCAGGGTTTTGTTGCCGGTCCCGGAGATTGAAAGCACGGTCACGGTGTTGTTGTTGGACGCGCTCCCGGAAATGGTGATCCTCATACCGGGCCGAAAGCCTGCCGCCCAAAAATCCACGGCAGCCGATGCTATCGTGTCGCCGGACGCCGCAAAGCTGATGTCCGAGGCGGTGACTGTTACGTCGGTCAGGAGAAAGCAGGCTGCAACCTTCATGTCCGGCCCGTTCCAAATACAGATTTCCCTGCTGTTGGCGTAAACCGCGCTTCCGTCCGGGCCTGTTGAGAAAGCGCCGCTTGTGGCTCCTTCGTCGTCCTCCCAGAGGACTTCGGCCTCAAACTCGCCTGTTGCGGGCGGTTCTGCCCGGTTCTCGAACACCCGGCCACGGCCCAGGGCGTCTTTGGCGCGGACCAGCAAAAACGAGGCGTCATCGGGTGTGGAGCGTATCTGCACCCCGCAGTCCGGCGTCAAGGCCCCAAGCAGAAGGCCGCTTACATCGCCCGTGACGCCCGTACCGGGAGCCGGATTTGACACTCAGCCGCCATCGTCGGAGGCCACAACCAGATACCGGAAGCTGACGGGCTCTTCCAGAACGTCGGAGAACTCCGGCACCTGCCCGCCGAACGGGACCGAATAGCCGGAGTCCGTGAAGATGTTGACCGTGACCCTGCCGTAATCACCATAGGTTGCTTCGAAGCGGATCCGCACGTAGTAGCGCACGCCCAGGTCAAGCTCGATTGCGCCGCCCGCGCCGCCGTCCGGGTGCAGAAAGGTGAGGGCGATCTTGCGGCCATAGCCCCATGAGGTCATATTGATAAGCGTCGCGTCCAGGGCGAGGTAGTCCTCGTGGTCGGTGTAGCGCAACTGGTCGTTGGTTTTCCCCGTCGAGTTCACCATGGTCCAGAGGCAAAGCCCGCCGTGGCTCAGGTCAACGTCCGCGCCGTCCGTAATGCAAAAAGAGAACTTGTGCTCGAAGCTTTCGGCAAAATATCCGGCCCCGAAATCCCGCGTAACCGCCACGGCCTCAAGGGCCATCAGGTTTGACACGGCGATGCTGTTTTGGCTTACCGTAAGGCGGTTGTCGGCGGTGTCGGTCTCGGAATAATTGGCGGCGAAATCCTCAATGCCCGTTGAAAGCGGCTGGGAGTTGATCCGGCTGAACCCGGAAACAGCCTTCAATCCTCCGCCCGGAGCGTATCTAAGGTTCACGAGCTCCCGGTAGTTCTGCGGCCCGATGCGCGAAGAATCCACCGAGGCGGCCCATGCGCCGTTGAAATCAATCTCAAGTCTCTTGGGCTCGTAGGCCATGTAATCACCTCTTTCGGGACTCGAATCAGAAAACAGATTCCTGCATTTTCAGCCGATAAATGCCCCTGGGGAGGCGCTCAACTTTGCCGTCCTCGATAAGGCGGTCCAGAATTGCCTTTGCTCCCTGATTGGTCTTGCACAGCATATGACCCACCATGTCGAGCCTTGACGGCCCCTGACCTGAAAGCCCGTTCATCACGACCTCTTTCAATTCCTCGATCTCATCCATGCAGCACCTTCTAAAGTCTTGTGGGATATGAATTCTGCGCCAGCGCCATTCTTCCCATGCGCTTGCGCGCTTCCCTGATTTCAAGCTCGTAGGTCTTGTGCCAGTAATCGGCCCCGGCCATTTCCTTTTTGGTGTCCATGAAAAGCGCCGCCGCCTTAAGGCAGATCGCCGGGCAGTGCTCGTCCGGGATTCTCCAGGTTCGGTAATCCGCGAAAACGGGTTCGGGTTTCGCCACGTAGTCAATGCGAAACGTGTCCCCGGCGTTTAACGAAGGAGCCCACAAGTAAAGCTCGTGGGTTGCGGCTGGCATCAGAACCGCCGCGTCGTTTGCGGCCCACTGGTTGACCGCACCGCCGAAAAGGGCGGTTACAAGGTATGTTTCGTTGGCGTCCTCGTCAGAAAGGACATCCAGTACAACACCTTTGGAGCCGTCCGTGGTGTTGGCGACAAAATCGCGCGGATGCAGAAGCGGGGCAAAATCGGCGGAGTTCAAAACAAGGGTGCATTCCCCGTTCGCAACGGCCCCGGAAACCTTGGCACTCCCGGTCCTTGGCGTGGGGGCTTCGGACCGGGAACGGATGGTGAAGGCGACGGGGGTTTCCTCGGCCTCGGTCCTGTCGGCCAGCCGGATTTTCTCGTAGCTTGTCAAAACCGGCCATGAGACATCGCCGCCTGCCGTCTCGTATCTGGCGAACAGGCGGCGATTGCCCATGGTGCGCTCATAAGGCTCGATGTAGTCGGGCGGAAGCGGGTAGGTTTGCCGACCGGCCACGGTGGTTATGGAAACGCTCGAAGTCAGAATCCGGGTGCGGCGGCAGAAGTCCAAAGCGGCCTCGTCCAGGTACTGGTAGGCTTTCCTGAGCGGACAATATGCTTCGCTCACGCCCACCTCGTTCAAGGCGTCCAGCATTCTTTGAACGGCTGCCGCTCCGTGCATGTCAGGCCCCGCGTTCCGTAGGGTTCAAAGGCTCTTCCGGCTCTTTGGCCGCCCGATCATAAAGGTTCGCGCCGCAATGGGGGCAGACCGAAACATCCTGGTACATCCGGTCATCCTCCAAAGAGAGCTTCCCGCAACGGGGACATCTGCGCAAATCGCTAAACGCCATGAGTAAAAGTCCTTAGAAATCCGCTTCCTCGTTATCCGCCGGTTTTTCTCCGGCATCGGCTGGCCTTGCTTCGAGGTCGCCCGCAACGGCCACGGACTCCACCGGCGCGGGCGTTTCAAGTGCAAGGTCGCTTCTGCGATAGCGAAATTCCTTGAAAAGGATTTCATCGCATGCACCCCACCAGTCGGGCCGGGATGTAAAGTATTCGCTCCATACGCCCGGACCCTGCCACTCGCCGTCACCGTCGCGCCGGGAGCGGTAATAGGTCGCGGCGTCAAGGTCGGCCTCGGCGAACATGGCCTTGTCGTTGTGGTCGGCGGCCTTGGCGGCCAGCCGCTTGTTGAGCGCCGCGTAGTATTCCTCGGAAATCCTGCGGCCCTTCATCTTCCACCAGCGGTCCGCAACTTCGCGCTGCCGGGGGTCAGCTATAACGTCCAAATCTTCCGGCCCGCGCACGGGCGCGCCGTTTTTGAACCCGTACTGGCCGTCCGAAAAAAGGAAAATCTGCCCGTTGGAAGCCTGCCAGCTTCGCACCACGGTCAGCACCTTCTGGCGTTCAACGCCGGTCGCCGGGTCTTTTACGGTCACAGTCAATGTCTGCATGGTTTTTCATTCTCCGATTAAAAGAAGGGATACCGTGACCGCAGCAGGGGCGACCGTCGCCGGAAGCTCGATCATCCCGCCAAGGTCGTAGGTGGTGCTGGCCGCCGTCCCCGGGAGACGCGGGAAAACTTCGCTGCCGCCGGAATCAAGCACCTTCGCGCCGTCGGTGTTGGCCGCCGCCGCCGTGGCCCCTGTGACCACTCCCTGGGTGTAAATTTTCACCTTGTGGCTGGACGGATCGTACTTGTAGAGAAAGCCGTTCGTGACCGGCTGCTGAACAAGGCCGAACTGTATGATCTTTTTGAAGCCGAAATTGCCTATTGCGGGAAGCGGCACGCCCCCCGCAGGATAGGTCAAGGCCCCGTCTCCGAAGGAAACGTCAAATATCCCCATGGTCTTGTGTGACCTTGGGGAGATGTCCACGCATCCGCTTTGGGGTGAGACCGCCACGTTTGCCGAAGTAATCGCTGCCATCGTTCATTCTCCAATCTTGAAGCCCTTTGACCGGGATTAGGTTGTCTCGATCATATCCGGCAGGTTCGCCATCACCTCCGGGTCGTACTGAACCAAGAGGAAAGGCCGGACGTGTCCGGCTGCTCCGGTCCCGGTCGCTCTCACGGTCAGTTCCGCAACAACCTCATCACCGGGCATGAGCACGGTCCCCACCGCAGCCTTGTCGTAAAGAATCTTTCCGGCGGCGGTGGTTCCCAGGATGAAGTTGGCTATGTCGCCGTCACCGCGCCCGGTGTCGCTTCCGGCGGTGATGCGCCTGTCGAACTTCATGACAGGTGTCGTGGTCGCGCCCGCGCAGGCTTCCGTCACAAGAAGCCCGGCCAGCAGCACGATGCACTTGAAGGGCACTATGAAAAACAGGATGTCGGCAGGGGCTTGGTCGCAGTCCACCCCGGCGGTGTCCGCGTAGCCGACCGCCTGCATCATGGGGAGTGCTATTGGAAGATCGCTTCTGAGCATTTCAATTCCTCCTTGTGGCGGCCCCAGAAGGAGCCGCCGTCAGAAAGTTCTATGCAGAACAAACACGGATTATTTTCGCTTCGCCATCGTTGGCGGTATCCCAATAGGTCCCGTATGCCACCTTGCCGTACCACGCCACGGCCTTGCGGCGTCCGAAGTCGCTCTTGTAGTTGGGATCCGCCAGAAGATGCGGCGATTCGATTTCAAGGCGTGCAAGGGCCTCGTCGCCGAAGACGATTCCCTCGCCAAGAACGCCGCCGCTGCCCACGCTGTTGGAAAGCGCGGACTCGTTGGTGACCTCGATGAGGCGAATCATCTCCACCCGGCCAAGCTCGCCGGTGTAGAGCACGTCGCCTTCCCGCAGGTACTTGAACCAGTCCTCCAGGCCCTTGTCGTCCTTGAGGCCGCGAAGGGCTTTTGTTGAAAACAGGCCGATGTAGTGGCGCGCCTCGTAGGGCGGGATGTGCAGGTCTTTGACCATGTAGTCGCGGATGAGCCCCAGGAGCGACTTGTTTATGTTCTGGGTGGCGACGGTTGAAGGCGTGCCGTCAACGTCCCAGGTGCCGGACGTGAGGCCCGTGGGGATGAAGCAGACCTTGGCGGATTTGAGCGCCGATGCCGAAGCGTTGTCCATGCAGTGATGCATCTGCTGCATGAGGGCCTTCTGGCAGGCTTTTTCCGGGTCGAACACGGAAAGGTCCTGTGCGAGGCTGGTGAATTCCACACCGCGCCCGAATTCCTTGATTGAGAGCGTGCGGGAGCCCATGACCAGGGTGTCAATGGGGATGCGCACATCTTCGGTGAGCTCGCCGTTGTTGGCAGGCACGGCCATGGCCTTGTAATGGGGAATCGTGATGGATTCGCCCATGCCCTTGCCGTATTCGGAAACGTTTTTGGAAAACTGCGCGATGATGAACTCGCCCGCCGCCACCTTCATCATTTTGGCGGAGAGCTTGTGGTTCTTGTAAACTCCTGTCAGGGCGTCGTACGCCCAGGTAAAGGCTTTCGCCATTGCTGCCCCCTTTCATCACAGGCGGCGGCGGGCCGCCTTTATGGCGTCGTTTAAGGTGAAGGGCTTTCCGTCGTCGGGCTCATCCGCCCCGGACGCTGGAAGGCCCATCCCACCACGGCCCATCGGGCCGAACGAGCGCCGCACAGGCCGCGTTTTTGCCGCCAAGTAGCTGTTTGTTTTTTCGATTGCCCAATCGGTCTGGGCGTCAATGGAAAGCGGTTTGCCGCCTTCGTCCGCTGCCGGAGCCGTGGCCGCGAAGCCGTAGAAAACAGGCATGTCCTCATCCGCGATTTTGCCCCGCGTACGCGCCCGGTTTTCGATGTAGGACCGCACTTCCTTGGGGTCCGCCTGCTGGCGCGGCGCGGGTTCATCCCGTTCCGGCTCTGGTTCGGGCGGCTCCCTCCTTTCGGGCGGCGCGGGCGCGGCGTTTCTTGCAGCCGCAATCTTCCTGTGGGCTTTCGCCCAAATGCGTGCGGCCTGCTCTTCGTGATCGGGCGCGTCTTCGGGAAGCGCGTTCACGGCCCGGACCGCCTCCAGGTAATACCCGGTGGCTTCGTCCTCATCCCTGGCCTCATCCACCTCACGCCTTGCTGATTCCTCGGCTGCCCTTTCCGCCGCCTCGCGTTCCTCCTTGAGGCGCTTGTTCTCCTGTTCGGCGCGGGTTGTGCGGGCCAGAAGCGACTTGTACCCGTTTTCGGCCTCGGCCTGGCTCTTGAACCGGAAACCGGCAGGCTCATCCTGCCTTGGTTCGGGCGGATCGGCATGGCCAGGGTCGTCCCGTTCCGGGGCCTCGCCTTCCTCTCCGTCGTCGTCCTGTCCGATGGGGCCTGCGCCTGATTCGGCAGGATGCCCCACAATCACCCGCTGATTGCGCATTACCTCGTCCAGGCTTGCGCCCGCCGTGCTTTCTTCCTCGACTTCAACTTCCGTTCCGGCCATTTGTTTCTCCTTCCGGCGTGGTCCGAAAAATTTCGGGGCCGTTTGAAGCCCGGCGTGGTCCGCAGTGGCGGGGCCGGGGAATTTGTGATAAATCCTAAAAATTCGATGGGAGCCGCCTGATGGACATCTATGGCCTCCCCGCCGCTTTTGTCTTATCTTGCGGCTCCCACCGAACTTGATCCCCCGGCCCGTTCCATTTGGGCGACATGCCCGCGATGGATCGCTGAAACAAACCGAGGGAAATCGAATCACGTTCTTTTGAGGAACCTCCTGCCCGCCAATTCCTCGGCGGCGCTTGCGGCCTGACGCTCCTTGAGGCCCATTTCGTTCAAGAGCGACAAAAGGACCGATGCTTCGGGGTCCGCCATTGCAAGGGCCTCAACGCGGGTGGTGAACCTTTCCCGCACGAGATCCACGAAGATTTTCCCCTCGCTTGTTTCGGTGAAACCGGCCAGGGCGGCCTTGGCTTCCAGGCGCTTTAAGTGCTCCGCCTCGGCTTCCTCCGCGTTCCGCCCGCGCTTTTCCTCATTGGGCCTGCCCGTTACCGGGTCCACTCCCGTTCCCCTCAATGTTTCCCTCCATGGCTGCCGTTGCCTGAGCCGCAAGCGGCGCTAAAATTGACGCCAGTTGGGCGTCGTCAATTTCCTTCGCGGTTTCGGGCGAAACGAACACGTCCTCGTCCGAAAGGTTCGTCCTCACCTCGATGCTCTTCAAAACCTGTCCGGGCCTTATGAACGGCGCGAATCGAGGGTTGCCCGAAAGCGGGATCACGATCTCGGTTAAAGTCCGCAGGGTTTCGGCGTCCTTCATCAGGCTTCCCATGCCCGAAACGTGGAAGGCCCCGGAAAGCTCCGGCAGATTTTCTGGCCTGCCGTCCGCGCCCTCGGCGACACCGGCCTTGGCGAGGAATTCGTCGCCCATCACGTCCGCCAGATCGGCGTAATCCGCGAAGGCGAGCAGGGTTTCGTATGCCGCAACGATGCAATGCCCCGCGCCTTCCTCGAAGTTCTGGCCCACCATGCTGTAGGGGGCGATACTCTGGTCCAGGCTTTGGCTTGCCTCGCGGGCCGTGACCTCCTTGCGTAGGCCCGGAAGTCCGCGCACAACATCCGGCACAAGGCTGCCTTCCTGGAAAAGCCCGTTGTAGAATTGCATGTTGGAGAGAACCGCCCCGGTAACGTCCGGGCGCTTGGTGACCCTCACCGCCTGCTGGCCGTTGACGGTATCTCGTGTGATGATCTTTTTTCCCGGCCAGTCCTCCACGTCGGCGGGGTCGTCAAGGGCGTCAATGTTGACTTCCCGCGTCGGGTTCACCTGCCACTTCAAGGCGTCCTCGTGCAGGCACATGAGATTGTTCATGGACTCCCAGACGGAGGTAATGCCCTGCAAGAATCCGCGCCCGCCGTAGCGCAACAGATGAGGCAGGGGCGAAAAGGACACCCCCGGCCAGCGGATGGTGGCGTATGGCGAGGACTCGACTTCCGAAATCAGCCGCCCGCCCGCGATGGAATAGCAGGCGTTTTCAAGCAGAAGTTCGCCGCGCGGCGAAAGCACCTGCCCCCAGTACTCGTCCACCTGGACCATTTTTCGGAACGCGCTACGCTCCCAAACCTGATCCTTCCTTTGCCGCACCGCCTCCTCGCTCATGAAGGGGTCCAGGCTGTCGGCGGAACTCCGGCTCGTATCCCAGGACGCTTCAACGTTGAAATAGCGGCCCCTGGCCTGCTCACGAAGCAGCACGAAATTGTCCACCCATTCCCGGTGAATCCAGAACATGCCGCCCCAGGGGTCACGCGGAGGCGCGTCCGGGTCCCGCAGAATCTTCCAGGGCTCCACAAGCTCGAACGAAAGGCCCTGACGCGGGGTCCACACCGGGATCATCTCCATGGAGACACCAACGGCCAGCGCCATCATGCAGGCGTCGGTGAAGCGAAGAACGAACTTGGCCCGCGAGGCGGACAAAATCCGGGTCATCAGGGGCCGCCAGAAGGCTTCGGCCCTGGTGTCGCTTTCATCCGCTATGGATAGAAAATCCGGCGAGAAGGCTTTTCTCACCGTGCTCGCCCCGAAAAGCACCGTGTTGAAGGGTTTCGGCACCACCACCCGGCTTTGCCAGGACTCCTTGTCCTTGTAAAAAACCGGCTCCTCCTCCTGGAAAACCCGGTAAAGGTCGTGCTGGGCGCGCCGGATGTCCTCATTGGCCTTGAGGCTCGATGCGATCATGTCCGTGGCGAAGGCCACGAAATGCCGCTCGTTCTCCGCGCTGTAGGCGCTGGCCGCCTCCTCGCGTTCGGCGAGCTCCTTGGGGTCCGCGTTCAAGAGCCTTTCGCCGCGCGCCTTGATGTCGGCAACGAGTTTCGCGCCGGGCGGCAGTATGAAATCGTCCCCGCTCACAGTCCGGCCCCTTTGGCGTTCGGAAAAATTGCGTCAAAATTGGCGCGGTACGCGGCGCTTCCGGCCTTCACCCGGCACGAATTGCACTGGCAATCGCCCCGGCATTGATGCGCGTCGGGCTCCCCGTTGTGGCCGTTTTCGGGGTGGGTCTCGCCGCCGCACTCGGTGCACTTGTAGAACTCCGCGCCGTTTGGCCGCCTCATGGCCCACACGTTTTCGTATCGCTTCAATGCAAATATCCTCCGGATGTGTGCCTGGAATGGCCGTAGCTTTCGGCAAGGCTTTTGGCCCTCACGTTTCGGGCCGAGGTCTCGCTTTTCGTGGCCCGTTCGCGCCGGAACGGGAAAACCTGCGCCACGAGATACGAGAAGGCGTCGCCCACGTGGCTGTGCGCGTCCTTTTCCGGCTGTGTGCCTATGATGTTGCCGCTGTTGTCCTTCTTGAAATGCCAGCCGCCGTTCAAGGCCCGGTGCAGCGGATACGCCGAACGCGACACCACCACCAGCGGGTTGCCGTCCGGCGCAAGGCGAAGAAGCGCACTTTTGAGGGGGTTCAAACGCGCTGCGAGTTTGACCGGCCCCGGCTCGAACCGGGTTTTGAGCTTGTCTTCCAAAAGCCGCGCCGTTGTGCGCTGAACGCTGGACTGGTCCGGGGTCCTCATGGAAGGGTCGCCGATGTCCCGCCAGTCGCCGATCTTGGGTTTTCCGACCGCGCAATACTTGGGAGTCGAAAGGAGGGTGAGAAGCGGGCCTTCGATCATTTCCTCGATGGCGCAGCCGTCGCCGCAAAGAACGTCGTGAACGATGAGGCGGCCAGGATTGATGTACTGCGATACTATGATGCAGGGGTGATGCCATGCGTCGTAGCCGCGTACTCCCAGGGCTCCAGGAACCACGGGCAAAATGGACTCGGTGAAGTGGATTTTGGCGTTGTACTCCGGCGTCACCGCGCACCCGCGATTCACCGGCGCGGCCCGGCCTTCAACGTAACGCGCGAATTTTCCCGGATCGTTTGCGAATGCCACCTTGTTGGCGTCGCGAGCGTGCTGGTTTAAGTACTTGTTGTCCTTGTACGGAATCCTGAAGCAATCCTTCAGAATCCGCCCGCCGGTCTCAAGATTTTCGATCATCACCGCCGGAGCCATGAACAAATCCTCGGTCCAGTGGTTCTCGTCCGCCGGGTTCTGGGTTATCTGCACCCGCATGGCGGTCCCGGCCTGCCTTGCGGCGCGCGCCATGGCAAGGTCGAACACGTCACGGGGAAGGCCCGCGTTTGCCTTTTCCACGATGGGCGCGGGCTCTTCCAGCCAGATCATGGCGTACTGCGGCCCTTGGAGTTTTGAGAGTGAGGCCGGGTCATCAATGCCGAAAAGGTCGCACTCAACACGCGGCACGCAGTCAATGACCATGCGCTTGAAATCGTCGTGAAAATGCACGAACCTGCCGAACATCCTTTGCAAGTCCGGCACGGTTGAGAGCTTCAAATTCTGGTGGGTGTCGCGGATTATTGCCGCACGGATGGGCACCCCACACCGGGCCGCGTGGCGAACGATAGCCACCCCGCCCGCGTAGGTCTTGCCCTCGCCCATGCTGCCCATCAGCATCACCACCTGGGCGTCGGAGTGAACGAAGGCGCTCTGGATGGGGGAAAGGTCGAAGAAAAGGTCACCCATTCCTGCCCCCGGTCAGCATGGTGAAAACCTTGCGCTCGCCGCCGTTTTCATCCATCAGGCTGCGGGCTTCGTCGCTCTTGCTGTCCAAAATGAAAATCCGGCCCTTGCCGTCATCCTCCAGCATGGCGGCCTTGGTGAGCTTGAGGTCAATGATCGGCGGCATCCAGCATGGCCCGCCATCGGGCCGCCTCAGCCTTGATTTTAACCGCAGCTTCCGCCAGCCGGGCGTGACGGTTCTCCACGGTCTCCCGGAACATGGCGAGGCAACTCGCCTCGATCTCCTCCAGGGCTTTCAAGTCGGCAGGCACCACGGCGTTGACGTGCTCTGTGAAAATCTCAGTTGCGGCTTTTTTGATTTCGGGCTTTTTGGCGTCGATAAAGCGGGTGACTGCGGTACGTGTGACGGAGCGGCCCCTGTGCTCATCCGAACCAAGCATGAACTCGTTCAGGGCCTCCGCGATTGCGGACGGGGAGGTGATCCCCTTTGAAAGCAGTTCGAGAACCTTGGGAGCCAATCCCCATTTCTCGATTTTCGTTTGCGTGTTCGCCATAAAGCCCTGCCTCGTGTAAATTGGCGTGATGGGATCCTGGCGATACGCATACCACGGGTTTTTCAACTGATATTTTTCAACAGGCTGAAATCATGATTTTTTCTCGCTAAGTTTTGGGATACGTCGGAAAAAAACTTAGCGAGAAATGTGGCATTTTTACCCATATTTTTTCAATTTTTGGCGAGAATTTTTCAATTTTTTTCTTGACGCGCTTTTTATGTCAGGTTGAATACCGTCAAAGCTGATATTGCTGTAAACATTCATCAAGTTCCTTATCCCCCCGAATCCCCGCGCCGTTGCGTAGAATCCCCGCATCCCGCAGGCGTTCAAATGTGCCCGGCGTGGGCTCGGAAACCTTCAAAAATCCCATGCGGGCCAATGATACCAGGGGGGGGAGTCCCGGCCTCCCCGGTTTTCGGATTTCGAGCAATGCCTTTTGCTCAGAAATATGAGCGCCTATTAATGCTCAATTATAATGATCGTATAATACAGCCTAATCATTATATCTTTTTTATGTTGTCATAAAAAAGTGCTCTTTAATAAGGCTCATTGCATGGAGCAGGACTTCCGGTTTCCGGTTCGGCGTCTCGCTAACTTTTACATAAAAGTTAACGAGAACCAAAAAACGGAAAGCCCCGTCAATCAAGGCTTTCCGGCATTTGGCCGCCTTCTGTCGCCCGGCAAGGCCGAAATCCCGCTCTCAAACACTACATCTTGTGGCGGCCCGCATGTTTTCCAGGTCTGACAGGCCGAAAATTTTAGGACGGGAAATCACCCGGTTGCGCCCCGCGTTCCCCCCTCTACCCAGCGTCGAGAGCCCGCGCGCAAGACCGGCCGCCTCGGTCCGGGCGCTTCCAGGGCCAAAACAGCCGCGAAAAAGAATCAGACCTCCCACCCCCGCATGTTTTTGGCTCCATTCGGGTTCCGTCCAAAGTTGCGTCCAGCTCCCGTCCGCGAAGAGCCGCGCCAGCCGTGGCCCGTCCAAACAGTCCGGCAAAATCGGTACATTCTTTTTTTATATATTACTTTCTCGAATTTGCCAGAAATATGGATCAACAAATACACAAAATCGCCAATTCTCTAAAATGAATATACGCGAAAGATAGGGAAATTTCTGGACGGTCTGGACGAATATAATAAAAACAAGGCGTTATGCTCTTCAACTTTGGACGGAAACCGGACGCAACTTTGGACGGATTTTCCCCTGCGTCTCCCTCAATCAGGGCGGATAAGTCAGGTTGAGGGCAGGCGGGAGGGCTGCGGGAGATGAGCGCAGGTAAAGCCAAAAGAGGGCGCGCAAAGATGGGTGAGGTGAGGGCTGCGGGAGAGACGCACAGCAGGCAGGGACAAAGGCGAATCGGTAAAAAGCAAAGGCATCGGATTGGCGGGCGGTTCTCAGGCAGCGTGGCGCACGTGGCCGCACTGAAGGAACCCAGGAAGCAGGAAGCAAGGGAAACGATCAAAGGAGGGCTATGGCTCTCCTGGCCAAGCGAGGATCGCGGGAGAGACGCGGCGAAATCACCTTTGCTCCAAGCACCTGCCTTTCAGGTTCTTGACTTTTGCATGAATAGGAATCACGATGTTTGAAATCCAAGCGATGCCCGGAATTGACCCGAAAAGGTAGCTACAACAGCTTTTCAAAAAGCCGATTTTCATGTTCCATCATTTCTTCCCTCTTAACGGCTGATACCATGGATCTTTCGCAAATAAAAATCTGGCAACGATTGAAGGCAAACCTGCCTTCTGATGTGGAAAGCTTCCTGACATCCATAGCTGAAGCCGATTACGGGCAGGAGGCCGACGAGCATTTCCAGGCATTAAAATCCATTCATGATGAGGACAAGCTTCCTTGTCCGGTGGATCCGTGGTTTCCTCTGGAAGTGTTGGAACTGAGCCGTTGGGACTTGTCGCATTATACCGAATCGGACCCTGAAATCTCAAAATTCCTCAAATTACGAGTATGTTACTGCACGACCCTGCTTCTGGCTGTATGCGCCGACAGCGAGGGGGGAAGCATTAACTGCTGTGCTGATAACATAGCCATTTCCTTGGATGTATGCCGGTCGCTTGGCAAGGAGTGGATGATCGATTTGTTTGATTATTTGGGACTGGTGCACGAGAAAATCAAGGAAGGCAATGACACTGAAACCCTTTTGTTCTTTTGTCTGGGTCAGTTAGTTGGTGCCTGCATTCTCGGCCAACATGAGAATGCTTTCCGGTGGAGGAAGGAATTTCTGCTTGCGGAGAAACGTCATATAAAAAATTGCCACACTTACAAAGCGGAGGATAATATTCTGGCCTACTCCTGGGGCCTCC
This sequence comes from Deltaproteobacteria bacterium, assembly GCA_016235345.1. NCBI lineage: Bacteria > Pseudomonadati > Myxococcota > Myxococcia > Deltaproteobacteria bacterium. The sequence goes on from JACRLG010000023.1 coordinate 33,356, forward strand.
AACGCCCAGAGATTTGGGCTGAATTGCTTGATGTCTGTTGGGAGCACCCCGCTATGGAGGGAGTATACCCTCGGTGATTCTGGACTATGCGAGACGTTTCCGCATCAGCACCAAGAGCAAGGGGGCCATTTGATACAGGCAAAGACTGATCGGAAAAAAGCAAGGCATTTGATTAGCGGTCGGAAGCCGGAATCCGAGCAGCATCCGATAGAAACACCAAGCCCGGCCCGGATCACTCCGAGTCGGGCTTTTTTGGGCGCCATTGGGCTCAATTTTGGGCTCAATCAGGATTTTTTTGGGCGCATTTTGGGCGCAAACTTGGCCGGATATGCGCCGATTTGAGCGGAAACGGAATCCGGGCCTTACCGGCCCGCATCAACCATCAGTTCGCTATCGCCTTGAAATAATTGGCGGAAGTGCATGGGAATCGAACCCACCTGGGACGCTTCTCAACGCCCCACACCGGATTTGAAGTCCGGGAGCCCCACCAGTGAGCTTGGCACTTCCCTGGTTTTCTGCGGTTCCTGCTACGGGCAAAAGCATTTCCCCGATGCGGATGATCGCCAGCCGATAAAAGCCGACCGCGCCGGGGCGGAATCTTTTCAATCCTCCGCGATTTTTTCCATCCTTTTGCACAACGCGAAGTTTTGTATTATAGTCCCTCCCGCCCTGTCAACAAGAGCTTGGAAAACAAACGCCCCCAAACATGCGCGTAAAGGATTATCTATCGATGATCGATCCGGCCCGTCTGGCAAAAACCTTCGATTCCCTTGTCCGCATCGACTCCATAAGCCTTCACGAAGGCGAAATAATGGCATGCCTCACCCCAATGCTGGAAAACCTGGGCGCAAGCGTCAGCTTTGACGACGCCGGGAAAAAGTTGGGCGGCGAATCCGGCAACCTCATAGCAAGGCTTCCCGGAAACGGGTCCGGCCCCCCCCTTCTTATCTGCGCCCACGTGGACACCGTGGAGCCGGGGCGCGGCATAGTCCCGATCCTGGAAAACGGTATCTTCCGCTCATCCGGCAACACCATCCTGGGCGCGGACGACAAGAGCGCCGTGGCCGTGATTTTGGAAACCCTCTCGGTTCTGGCCGAGGATCGAATCCCCCATTCTGCCCTTGAAATAATCTTCACCGTGGCCGAGGAAATCGGCCTTCTGGGCGCGAAAAACCTGGATTACGGCATGGTGCATTCCAGGGCGGGCTACGTCCTGGACGCCTGGGACCCGGACGCCCTTATCACCAGCGCCCCCTGCGCCAACCGCATCACCTTCGTGGTCAGGGGCAAGTCCGCCCACGCGGGAAGCTCCCCCGAAAAGGGCATCAACGCCATAGCCGCAGCGGCCCGCGCCATTGCCGAGCTTTCCCTGGGCCGGGTGGATTTCGAGACCACCTGCAACGTGGGGGTGATCGAGGGCGGCAGCGCCACCAACATAGTGCCGGACCGGGTGCTGGTAAAGGCCGAGGCCAGGAGCCACGACGAATCGAAGCTGGCGCGGGTGACCACCGTGATGGAGGAGGCCTTCCGCCGGGCTGTGGCCGACACCAACCGGATGATAACGCCCGAAATCGGGGCCGCCTCGGTTGAGGTGGACATCGAAAACGACTACCGCGCCATGCGCATTGAAGACGATCATCCGCTTGTTCGGGCGGCGGTCAGAGCGGGCGCAAGCCTTGGGCGCACCGTGGTCACCAAGGCATCGGGCGGGGGCTCTGACGCCAACGTCTTCTTTTCAAAGGGCATACCCGCCGCCATCCTTGGGTGCGGCATGGCGAACGTTCACACCACCCGCGAAATCGTTTCGGTGGATGACATGGTGAAAAGCGCCGCGCTTTTGCTTCGCATAATCACAAATCACGGCATGGAGGGTTGACATGGCAGCCAAAAAAAGCGCCGAGCCGTCTAGCCTGGGCGGACGCATAAAGAAAATCCGCCTGGAAAAGGGATGGAGCCTCGCCCAGCTAGCGGGCGAGACGGGCGTTGCCGAGAAGGAACTGGAAAGGGTGGAGGAAGGCGCGGTGATGCCCGCAGTGGGCACCCTTCTCCTCATCTCCCGCGCCCTTGAGGTGGACTCGGACAATTTCCTGAAAGAGGAAAAAGAGGCCCGGAAAACCCGCGCCGAGGCCTTTGAAAAGCGCACCGAGAACTACGCCTACTGCACCCTCTCGCCGGGGGCGCGGCACAAGCACCTGAAAGCGTTCAGAATCACCATAGAGCCCAACTCCGCCCACCAGAGCGTGGGATACAGGCACGAGGGCGAGGAGTTCGTGTACGTCCTTTCCGGCAAGCTATCCATAACCGTGGGCGAGCAGACAACGATTCTGGGGCCGGACGAGAGCCTGCACTTCAACTCGCTCATTCCGCACAAGCTGGCCAACACGAGCAGCAGCCAGACCAAGGCCGTGGTCGTCCTCTACACTCCCTGAGAGGAGACACAAGCGCGAACTGCTGTGTCAGGCATCGCCTCCCGGCTCGGTCACGTACAAAAGCGTACGCTCCATCGCCGCTCGCTCGCCTTCCTTGCATTTCATCGCTTGTGTCTCCTCTCAGCCGAGGCTTACGGGAATGGCGGCAGAGAATCGTGCTTGTGATCGCCCCGCCGGGTCGAGGCTTGCGGGAAGGGTGGGCAAGGCTTGGATTTTCGCAGGTTGGGTGGTTCTGTGCGAAGCGCAGGTTCACCCAACACTTTTGAATCATTTGAGAAATGTTGGGTTAACCCTGGCCATACGACCATGAACCACCCAACATAGCGGTTTATAAGCGGCTGTTGTTGGTTTTATGTTTAAAAAGGAGAACACGATGTCTTTTCAACTGACGGCTGAACAGCGCATGGTGCAGAAAATGGCCCGCGAGTTCGCCCGGAAGGAACTTCTGCCCCTGTCCATGGAAAGGGACAAGTCCAAGGAATTTCCGGGGGAAAGCCTCTCAAAGATGGGCGAGCTGGGCTTTCTGGGCATGATGGTTCCGCCGGAGTACGACGGAGCGGGCGCGGACACGGTCAGCTACGCCTCGGCGCTTTCGGAGATCGCCTACGCCTGCGCGTCAACTGCGGTGGTGATGAGCGTGCATAACTCCATCGTGTGCGAATCTCTCATGAAATTCGGCTCCAAGGACCAGAAGGACCGGTACCTCGGCTTTCTTGCGCGGGGGGAATGGATAGGGGCCTTTGCCATGACCGAGCCCCTTGCGGGGTCCGACCCCGTGCGCCAGGAAACCACGGCCACCAAAACCGACAAGGGCTGGCTCATAAACGGCGTCAAGCGCTTCATAACAAGCGGCAAAAACGCGGAACTGGTGATAGTGACCGCCAAGACCGATCCGGCCAGGAGACACCGTGGAATTTCGGCCTTTCTGGTGCGCCGGGGAACCCCCGGCTTTTCGGTGGGGCGTCTCGAAAACAAGATGGGCCTTTGCGCCTCTGACACCGCCGACCTCTACTTTGAAAACTGCGAAGTGGACGGGCGAGACATCCTGGGAGGCGAGGGAAGCGGCTTTCTCATCGCCATGAGCGCCCTTGACTGCGGGCGCATAGGCATCGCGGCCCAGAGCGTGGGTGTGGCCCAGGCGGCCCTGGACGCAGCCGTTTACCACGCAAGGCACCGCGAGCAGTTCGGAAAGCCAATAGCAGCCAACCAGGGCGTGAGCTTTCCAATAGCGGACATGGCGACGGAAATCGCGGCGGCAAGGCTTCTCATGCTCTCGGCGGCGGCAGCCAAGGACCGCTTGGAAAATTTCACCGTGGCCGCCAGCATGGCCAAGCTCTACGCAAGCGAGATGGTGAACCGCGTTGTCGCAAAAGCCTTGCAAATCCACGGCGGTTATGGCTACACAAAGGATTACGCCGTGGAGAAGCACTACCGGGACGCCAGGGTGTTCACCATTTACGAGGGAACAAGCGAGATACAGAGGATGGTGATTTCCCGCCATTTATTAGGCTGACAGGCTGCCTGAAAACGCGAATTGCGGTGTCGCGCATCAAAGCCAATTCCGCCACGTACTTTCAGTACGCTTGCTCATTGGCTTTTCGCGCTCCTTGCACTTCATCGTTTTCACTCAGCCTGTCGATCTCAAATTTGGAATTGAGAGTAAAATCAACAAGGAGAGAAAACCGAAAATGTCGAAAGCCACCTTCACCCAGGACGGCAACGTGGCCGTCATGACCTGGGATAGCGGCGAAAACCGCTTCAACCCGGAATTCCTCGAAGATACCCTTGCCTGCCTCGACTCCATAGAAAAGGAGACCGACGCAACCGTTCTGGTGGTGCGCTCGGCCCACGAGAAGATATGGTCCAACGGCCTTGACCTGGACTGGCTCATGCCGGTGGTCATGGCCCAGGACGCCGTCACAAGCAAGGCCTTCTTCTACAGGTTAAACGACCTTTTTAAAAGGGTGCTGCTTTTCCCCATGCCCACCGTGGCCGCCATGAACGGCCACGCCTTCGCGGGCGGGGCGATTCTCTCCTGCGCCTTCGATTTCAGGTACATGCGCTCGGATCGCGGCTTTTTCTGCTTTCCCGAAGTGGACCTGGGGATCCCCTTCCTGCCCGGAATGCTGGCCCTTCTTAGGAAGGCCATGCCCGGAAAGACCCTCGTCGATCTCACCCTCACCGGCCGCCGCCTCACCGCCGCCCAGGCCATCGAGATGGGCGTGGTGGTTGATTCCGCGCCCGGCAACGAGGTGGTTGACAAGGCCGTCGCATGGGGCAAAACCATGAACAAGCGCCGCAACGTGGTGCTTGCCATAAAGCGCGAGCTTTACAAGAACGAGGAGCGGATTTTTGACGTGGAGGATCCGCCCATAATCGAGAGTGGCCGCCTTCAAGTTTAACAGCCCGTCTAAAAACGCGAATCGCTGTGTCACGCTTCAAAGCCAATTCCGCCACGTACTTTTAGTACGCTTGCTCATTGGCTTCTCGCGTTCCTTGCGCTTCATCGTTTTTATCCAGGCTGTGCGCTGAGATTTTCTTGTGAGCTATGAAGGCTCCCTCTGGTCAAAAAGCGCCGGATTTCCTTGAAAAGGCGGTCCGGCGCTGTTGTTTGAAACTCTCCCCCAAGCCCCCCAAGGCGTTTCCCCTCATGCGCGTGGCCTTTGTTCAAAATTTCTGGGAGGACCTGTCAGGACCGCTTCTGCTTGCGGAAATCCTTGTGAGGCAGGGCCACGAGGTGAGGTTTTTCCTGGAGGAGCGCGGATTCGAGAAGAAAATCGGACTGTTCGCGCCTGACGTCATCGCCCTTTCCGTCTGCACAGGCCAGCACCACTGGTATCTCGATTTCGCGGAAAGGGCCAAAAAGGGCCTTTCCAAAAAGCCCCTGGTGGTGATGGGCGGGCCCCATCCCACCCATTTTCCCGAAATCGTCAAACATCCGGCCATTGACGCCATCTGCCGGGGCGACGGAGAGATAGCCTTTCCGAAGTTTCTTTCGGGCGTGGTCAAGGGGACGCCGCCGGTAAACGTCGAAAATTTCTACGTGAAACTTGGTGGCCGGGTTTACGAAAACCCCATTGGCAAGGTGATCAGGAATCTGGACGAACTTCCCATACCCACCAGGAAGGAGCTTTACGGGCCGTACCCCTTTCTGGCCGCCTCGCCCCACAAGAAGATCATGGCAAGCCGGGGCTGCCCCTTCAACTGTTATTACTGCTCCAACCACGCCTTCCGGGCACTGGCCAGGGGAAAAGGGCCGTATCTTAGGTGGCGCAGCGTGGACCACGTAATGGCGGAAATCTCACTTGTGAAGGAGCGCTACGGGTACAGGTTCCTTGACATCAGCGACGACCTTTTCACCTTGAACAGGAAATGGGCGCTGGAATTCTGCGAACGATACGAAAAGGAGATAGGGCTTCCCTACGGGGTCAACCTCCACGCAAGGTTCATTGACGACGAGATCGCGGCGGCGCTCAAATCATCGGGATGCAACTCGGTGGCCTTCGGTGTGGAGTGCGGAAACGACAAGACCCGCAAGGAGCTTCTGGGAAAGGATGTCACCAACGCCGAGATACGGCGCTGCGTGGAAATTCTGAAACGCCACAAAATCTGGTTCCGCACCTATAATATTATCGGGCTTCCGGGCGAGCCCCTGGAAACCACCCTGGAAACCCTGCGCTTAAACCAGGAGCTCAAACCCGACTACGCCTGGTGCACGCTTCCCCTGCCGCTTCCCGGAACGCGGTTCGCCGAAATCTGTACCGAAAAAACCGGCATGGCGGAAGACGAGGCCATGAGGCGGCTCAACAAAAGCTGGTTCGACGCAAGCGTGGTGACCGGGCCGGACGCCAAAAAAATCCAGAACCTGCATAAGTTCTTCGGTATCCTGGTGCGCCGGCCTTGGCTCATGCCCCTTGTGGACATCCTGGTGAAGCTGCCGCCCAACCCGGTTTTCCGCATGATAAGCCAAGCCTACTACGGAAACCAGATGAAAAAGCGCACCCACATGGGCTGGCTGCGGCTTTTCCGCATATATTTCAAGGTCAGAAAGCAGTATTGAAAGCGGTACGGCGTCATACCCCGATCAAATTTTTCACAAGGCCGATTTTCTGCTCCAGGTTTCCCTGGCGGGCGATCATTATTCTCTGGGCCTGGGGCGGGCCCGCGCCGTGCATGGATTCTATCAGGTAGGCCACGGATCCGCTTCCGGCCACCAGGTTTTCTATGAGCCTGAATAGCCGCATCCTCTCCCCGGTTTCGACTCCGGGGGCGGCGGCAAGATACTTTTTGATGTAGGGGCCGCTTTCCGGGTCGTCGAAATCCGCCGAGGACGGCATGGTGCCCACGAGCCCGCCCGCGATGTCTATGGCAAGGCGTGCGATTTCAAAGGGAAAGCGCGTGACGTTCTGCTTGCATACATTGGCGAGCAGCGTATTTATGGCGTAGTTGCCCGCCGGGGTCTTGTGGCCCAGGTGCGAGCAGGCTATGGCGCAGGCGAACATGGTTTCATTTAAATGAATCATTTCAACGAGCTTGTCTTTTATGTGGCTCGCGTTTTCCACTCCGTTCATGCGGGCCATGAGGGCTGCGGCACCTATCAGCACGTCGCCCGTGCCCACCTTGCAGCCGCCGTAGCTCTGGCGGTGGTAGCCCGCGAAAAGCTCCACAAGGGGCCCCGAAAACTCGGTCTCGCCGTTTAGGAACACTCTCTCGTTCGGGACAAAAACGTCCTCGAACACCGTCATCACCTCCTGTCCGCCGTAGCAGGTGTTTCCGGCGTCGAATCCGGCTTCGAGCTTCCGTGTGTCGCTGGCCTGCCTGCCGTAGATGTGCTTTACGCCTTGCGCGTTGGTGGGAACGGCGAAGGCCACGGCCCAGTCCTCTTCGCCCCGGCGCATGGAAAGGGTGGGCATGACCAGTATTTCGTGGGCGTTGGCCATGCCGGTCTGGTGCAGTTTGGCTCCCCGCACAACGATTCCGCCGGGCTTGCGGTCAACCACGCGCAGGAACATGTCCGGGTCCGGCTGGTCTTTCGGGCGCTTTCCCCGGTCGCCCTTGGGGTCGGTCATGGCCCCGTCCACCACCAGATCGTTTTCCTGGACCATCTTCCAGTAATCGGTGAACCTTTGGTGGTAGCCGGTTCCCCGCGCCCCGTCGCAGTCGAAGGTGGTGGCGAACATGGCGTTGGCCGCGTCCATGCCAACGCAGCGCTGGAAGCAGCAGGCGGTCTTGTTGCCGCAAAGCCGCTGCATCAGGACCTTTTTGACCAGATCGTCGGTGCTCTGATGAAGATGTGTGAAGCGGTTGACTGCGCCTCCCGAAAGTCCGCATGGCGTGGTTAAAAGCCCGCTGGTTTCGGGGTCGTGCGCGAGATCGAAGGTTAGGGCCACGGCCCTGGCCGAAGGAGCTGCGATGGGGTGATCGGATGGATTTTCCACCGCCTTGCCCATCATGCTGGCGGAAAGTTTCAGCTGACGAAGGGATTCCAGGTATTGGGAGCCGGTCTTGAGGGGCATGGCGGTTCCTTTTGGAAAATGACGGGTTCGGTCAAAATTTTTCAACGGGACATAGCTTATCAAAAATCGCTACCAATTGCACGATTGATCGTTTTCCGCCTCAATCGAAAAAGATTTCCATGATGTCCGAGAGTACGCAGTCGAAGTCGAAGCCGCCCTCGCGTCCTCGCGCCGGGCTCAGGGTCACCTGGCCTAAGCCCGTTATGGCGCACCATAAAACCGCCACTCCGCGTGAGGGCGGAAGGCCGCGCAAGGCCCTGGCCATTTCCGGGCGTTTGAGAAAGTCTTCGAGCTTTCCCAGAACCCGCGCCAGGGCCACCTTAACCTCCATGGCCATTTCCGGGGACACCGCCTCCATGGTCTTGTCCCCAAGGGCAAGGTAGCGGAACACGTCGATGTACTGGCCGAAGGCGAGATAATATTCCCGGTAGCTCCCGGCCATGGCCCGTATGGCCTCCTTCGATTCGCTTATTTCCATGGCGGCGGACACGTCCTCGCACAGCCCGGAAAGCCGCCTTATCAGAAGATATACGAAAATCTCCTCCTTGGTCCTGAAATACAGGTACACCGCGCCGGGTGAGAGCCCCGCCGCCGTGGCCACGCTGCGCACCGTAACCGCCTCTATGCCCCTTTTCTGCATTATGTCCTGGGCGATTTGGGCCAGATGGTCCTTTCTGGCCAGTTTTTCCTCGTTTCTTATGTCGTCGAACTTTTTCATTTTTTCCCGCCCGCAAAATTTTTCTTGACATCACTAAACAACGTTCAGTAAATTGAACTATAGTCAATTTGCGGATTCCATGTCAACCAAATTTCTTTGAAGCCTTCCGGGGGATAAAATGGAAGAGTCCTGGAACACCGAAAAAGCCGCAGTTCACCAAGGTCTTCTGCGCCTCACGGCCCGGTGGGCTGCGGACAAGACCGTTGATTTCGGCGGGGGCTCGGAACTCCGCCGCAGGGCGATAATCCTCAACCATCGCCATTACCGCGAAAAAATCGGCGTTTACCGCTCCCTCTGCGAACGCGCGGGCCTTGGTGGCGAGGATCCCTCCATCGACTTTATCGCCCGGAATCTGCTTCTGACCGACGAGATTTTCAAGTCCTATCCCCAAAGGCTTCTGGACGAGAGCGACTACGCGGGCATGAACGCCTGGCTCTCAAGCCTTTCGGACCGGGAAATCACGTTCGACACGGCTGGCATCGACAACGTGGAGAAGTGGCTCTCGGCCCTTGCGGCCAGGGGCGTAACCGTGGTTTTTTCCAGCGGAACCAGCGGAATGGTCTCCTTCGTGCCCCGGGACGGCCGCACCTGGGAGGCCTTTACGAGGCTTCCCGCGCTCTACATGCCCGCCCTTCTGGCCGAGCGGGGCGTGTTCCCGGCCTGGCAGTCAAAGCTTCTGTCCCTTGCCCTCAAAAACCTTTCGCCCGATACCTATTTAAATCTCACCCACAGGCTGGGCCTTCCCGGTATAGACGGGTTTTTCTGCAATTTTGCAAGCGGGCTCCAGGGAATCCAGATCGCGGGCCAGCAGGTGGCGGCGAAATTGAAAAAGGCCGAGTTCCTCTACCCGGCCAACCTTTCAGCGGCAGCCGTTCGCGCCGTGGTGCGCGGGGCAAGGACTGCCGAGGAAGCGGCCCTGGCGGAAGCGTTCCTTTCGGAGACCGTGCGGAAAAAGGAGTTCCACTACCACAGGCTTTTGGCGTCAATGGAAAAAAGCGCCAAAAAGGGCCGCCGCTGCCTCATTTTCGGCGCTCCTTACCTTCTTCTGGAACTTTGCGAACGGGCGAAAACCCACGGAATGTCCATCCGCCTTCCCAAAGGCTCGGCGGCCATTCTGGGCGGAGGCTGGAAATCCTTCGAGGGAAAGCGCCTGGCAGAGGACGAGCTTTACGCCCTTATAATGGAAACCTTCGGTCTTCCGAAAGAAGCAGTGGTGGAGGGCTACTCCATGACGGAAATCCAGGCCGTGATGCTGAAATGTTCCGCCGGGCGCTACCACGTGCCCCCCTTCCTGGAAACCCTGATTCTGGACGAGGCCCTGAATCCAATCGAAGGCGACGACATCACGGGCGTTCTGGCGGTCCTGGACCCCTTTGCCGAAAGCTATCCCGGATTTCTGATTACCGGAGACACCGTGAGGCGCGTCAACGGCCCGTGCGCCTGCGGCAGATGCGGCCCGGCCATCCTCACCATAGCCCGGACTCCGGGGCGCGAAGTCAAGGGTTGTGGGGGGATAATGGCAAAGATAAATGCCTGAAAGCCTGTCCAAAAACGCGAATCGCTGTGTCACGCGTCAAAGCCAATTCCGCCACGTACCTGTGGTACGCTTGCTCATTGGCTTCTCGCGTTCCTTGCGCTTCATCGTTTTTGATCAGGCTTCGTGTTCCCTTTTACGTAGATTGATATAAGGGCGGGGGAGTGGGAAAGATGAAAACGAAACTTGAGGAATTTGCGAGGGAAAACAAGTTGTTCCGCCTGGACGAAGACGGAATTCTCCGGCTTCCCATAGTGGTCAAGGGGGCCTTGCGACTTCCTGGGGCGGTGAGCCGGGCGGAGATAGACAGGGCCTTCGGAGCGAAAGGGCCGGAATCGACCTCTGCAAAGATTGGGGGAAACCTCGTTCTGCGGGAGCCGGTTTACGACAGAAAGAGCCTTGAACGCACCGGGGAGACAGTCTTCACGGTTCTGCCGGATTTTTTGCCGGGGGAAGTGATCGAATCCGATACCGGCAGGATTGCTGAACAACTCGCGCCAATGACTTTTTCGGGCGTCACGAACTGGCTGGACGGCGTGCGGGAGGCGCTGGAAAAATCTCCCGGCTTCGTTGATGAAATAAGGCGGGACACCGCAAAAACCAGCGAACATCCTGATTTGTGGCACGACGGCGGATTCGCGGCCTTTCCTTTTCTGCTGGATTCGGCCCAAGCCCAAAAGATGGTGGACAGTGAACTGTCGGTCTGGGGAATACCGGGGAATGATCTTCTGGACAAATGGTGCGACATACCCGAACCAGCCAGGGCCGCAGACCCCGCGCCCATGCTCGCGGCGGCGCTTTTCGGCGATGATCCGTTTTTGAGTGTGGAGCGGCAGCCCCTGCTTCGGGCCTTTCCCACGCGCCAACTGCACATCACGGCGGGAAACGCGCCCCAGATTCCTCTAATCAGCCTTCTTCGGGCCGTTCTCACAAAAAGCGCGGTGACCTTGAAAGCCCCCTTCGGGGCGGTGGTTCCGGCTGCCCTTCTTGGCATGGCTGCGGCGCTCATGCTGCCGGATTCCCCAATCACGAAAAACATCTCCATCGTCTACTGGCCGGGCGGGGACGCATCCTACGAGGACGCCCTCATGAGCCCCGGAAGTTATGACCGGATCATCGTGTGGGGAGCGCCGGAATCCGTGGAATCCGTCAAAAAGCGGGCCATCTACACAAAGGTTCTCGCCTTCAACCCGCGCTACGGGGTAAGCTTCATCGGGCGCGAGGCCTTTGCCGGAAACCTTTCAACCGCAGCCCGAAGGTCCGCAACCGATACATGCGTCGCCAACCAGAAGGCCTGCATCGCAAGCCAGATTCACTACGTGGAAGGGGATATGGAACAGGCGGCGACTTACGCAGAGGCTCTGCGGGAGGCGCTTGCGGCCTTTGACCGGGCCGCTCCAAACCTCGTGCTTCCAAGGGTCAAAGGCGACATAAAGCGGCTTCAGCGCGGACTTTTCGTTAACGCCAGGTGGTTCGTGAACCTGCGGGACGGCGCTTTTTCATCCGGAGCGGTACTCCCGGACGGCGAGTTTCCGCTATCCGTCCTCACCATGAGCCGCCTTGTGATGGTGCGCGCAGTTCCTGACCTTGGCGGCTGTCTTAAGTACCTTCACCCCGGAGTCTCCACCGTGGGCGTCTATCCGCCAGAAAGGCTTTCCGCCATGCGGGATTTGATAGCGGCCCGGGGAGTATCCAACGTGATCGACCTTGGACGCGCGGGCACGGGCTACGGCGGCCAGAGCCACGACGGGATGATGGTTTTATCGGAATTAGTTGACTGGAAAAACGGCTAACGCATTCTGAAAAGGAAGACATCCATGAAGCTTGATTCCGGGAAAATCGTCCTGGTGACCGGGGCCGCAAGCGGCATAGGTCGGGCCTTTGCGCTCGCCGCCGCGAAAAAGGGCGCGAAGCTGGTGATAACGGACATCAATGAAAAGGGCCTGGCCGACACTGCGGAGCGCATAGCCAAACAGGGCGGAACAGTGCTTTTGATCAGGGCCGTAAACGTCGGCGACTTCGAGGCCGTATCGGCCCTGGCGGAGGAAGTCCACACGGGTTTCGGTCCGGTGGACGTTCTGGCCAACGTGGCGGGCGTGGCCACCTTCGCCCAGGTGGAGGACATGGCCCACAAGGACTGGAAGCGGGTGATAGATGTCAACCTCTGGGGCGTTGTCCACTTCATCGAGGCATTTTCGCAGCAGATGATCCGGGCGGGCAGCGGGCACATAATAAACGTGTCGAGCCTTGCCGGCCTCATGGGTGTTCCCTGGCACGGGGTCTACTCGGCCACGAAATTCGCGGTTAACGGGCTTTCGGAGGTGCTGCGTCTGGATTTTGAAAAGCACGGGATTTCAGTCACCCTGGTCTGCCCCGGAGCCGTGAACACGGGCCTTGTGGAAAGCGTGGAGATTTTTGCCAAAGGGGTGGAAACGGGACGCTTGCGCGACAGGTTCCGCAAGATCGCGATTTCCCCTGAAAAGGTGGCGGATCAGATGATTTCCGCCGTCGAAAAGCGGAAATTTCTCGTGATGACCTCCATAGATGTCAAAATCGCGTGGTTCGTGAAGCGCCATTTCCCGTGGATTCACTACATGGCCATGCGTCTAGTAAGCAAACTCATGGACAAAAACCTCGGGAAAAGGAAATAGGAGGACATCATGTCCGGCGAGTCCCGCCTTCTTTTTTCGCCGCTCTCAATTGGAAAACTTTCGGTCCCGGCGCGCCTTTTCAAAACCGCCACATCTGAAACCAGGGCCTCGGTGGACGGCTTTGTCACCGACGAGCTTCTGGCCTTTTACGAGCCGATCGCAAAAGCGGGAACGCCCCTCATAATCACCGGAAACCTCTACGTGACGAACGAGGGCAAGTCCACTTACCGCATGTGCGGGGCCGACCACGACGACAAGATTCCGGGCCTCGCCCGCTGGGCGGAGTTGGTTCACTCCTACGGCGGCGCGCTTTTCGGCCAGATAAACCACTGCGGCAGGCAGGTCATGGCGCGCGCCATGGGCCTATCAAGCGCCGTGTCCGCCTCGGACGTGCGGGAAAAGGTGATGGGCACCAAGCCCAGGCCCCTCACGGTTCCCGAAATCCGCGAAACGGTGAAGGCCTATGCGAAAAGCGCCGAAATCTGCCAAAAGGCCGGATTCGACGGGGTGCAGCTCCACGCGGGGCACGGGTATCTGGTCAACCAGTTCCTGACCCCCTACACCAACCGGCGAACGGACGAGTACGGCGGCACCTTTTTCAAGCGCCTTCGCTTTTTGCTGGAGGTCTACTGGGCCGTGCGGGAGCGCTGCGGGGCGGATTATCCGGTGATTTTGAAGCTGAACGGCGAGGACGCCCTTCCGGGAAGGCGCGGCCTTACCAACAGGGAGCTTGTGGACGTGGCGAGAATCCTCGAAAGCGAGGGCCTGGACGCGGTGGAAATCACCGTGGGCCACTACGAGAGCGGCTTTCCCATGATTCGGGGAACCTTTGACGAGTTCTTCAAGGGGCTCATGACCGAGGGCATAGGCGACCAGCTTCCCTGGTTCCAGCGCACCGGGGTAAAGGCCGCAGGCCCGCTGATGGCCGCCGGGTTCAACTTCCTTTGGTCGCCAAGGGAGGGCTTTAACACGGCGCACGCGGCGCGTTTCAAGAAGGCCCTAAAAATTCCGGTGATCTGCGTGGGGGGCTTCATTTCGGGCGAGAAAATGGAGGAGTCGATAAAAGCGGGCCGGTGCGACGCCGTGTCGTCAGCACGGGCCATGATCGCCGACCCCGAACTTTTCCGGCACGTGAAAGATGGCGTTAAAGGCCCCCAATGCGACTGGTGCAACGCCTGCATCGCAAGAGCCGGGAGGCTTCCGGTTGATTGCTACAATAAAAAGGTGAAGCCGGAACAGGAATAACAAGGCGCTTATTGCAGGGCCTTTGCCGTTTTATGGCCGCGTCCCTGAAAATCTATAATGGTCAGCTCCGGCCTGCAAAAAAGCCGGAACAGAAAAACAGACACCCCCACGCCCCGTGTAACATAGAGATCGGAGTCGCCAACACGGTAATATCCCATCTCGAAGCGTCCGTTGATGGAGGTCACGGGCTTCCTTTTTTGCCAGGGCCAACGTATCTGGCCCCCGTGGGTGTCCCCGGCAAGGACCGCGTTGACTTTTTTACCCCGAAGCCAGCCCATGACCCTCGGAGTGTGGCTCAAAAGGATGACGGGAACCCCGGCTGGCCTATTTTTTAGGGCCTTGCCGGGGTCGCCCTCGCCGTAATACACGTCGTCGATTCCAGCGATATAAATCCTTTCGGTCCCGATTTTCAACTGTTCGCCGCGATTGAAAAGCACCCTGTATCCCAGTTTTTCCATGTCCCCCAAAAGCCCGGCGTCAAGTGCTCCTGACCAGTGCTCCCAATTACCAGGAACAAAATAGCTCATAGTGGGCTTTTTTAGTTTTCCGAGCCATGCTCTACAGGCGGGCCATTTTTTCAGGTTGTCGATGTTATCGCCGGTAATAAACAGGAAATCGGGTTTCGCCGCCGCTGTTTCCTGGGCCAGCCTTTTTATGAGGCGGTTTTCCCTTTTGAAATGAAGGTCCGAAATAAGGACAGCCCGGAACCGGCCCTCAAAATTTGGCAGGGAAAGAGTTATCCTTTCAATTTTCAATGAATAGGTGTGGAAATACAGAAGCGCGAAGGAGGCGGCACACAGGGAGTACACCACAAATCTTGCATATTTTAACCGCTTTGAGGCCATTATGCGTTTTCCTGCGGGCAATTTTTTTTGCGGGAACAAGGACCGGTGGATGTTACAATATTTTAATATGATAAACCATGTCGTTCTTTCATTTCAACCTGGAAGGGAGAAATCCAATGCGACTGAAACGGCGGATTATACTTTTGCTGGCGGCTGTTCTGTTCGTGGCGGTGTTCGCCGGGTGCGGGCATTATCTGGCCATTGATGCGGCCAATCCCCACAGGGCCTACGTGGCGGAAGGCGGGGCCGGAAGCGCCGTCGGAACGGAAGGAGGCGGGGAAGGCTTATCCGGCCCGGAAAGCCAGGCCGTGCGGTTCTGCCCGGTTTTCGTGGTTCAGAACGACCGCCCGGAAAACCTCGTGGGAAGCGTGAAGGCCACCAAAAGGGAGGGGGGAAAGCCTGAAATCGCCATCGATACCGATGACCCGGCTGTCTATTTCGAGGAAAAATCCTTCACGGTCGGCGGAAAAAACCTGACGAACCTGATCTATCGGGTTCATTTTTCCAACACGCCTTACAGCCTGATACCCTTCATTCTCACAGCCGGGAAAAACCCGGGAATAATGCTCATCGTGACCCTGGACGAGGCCCGAAAGCCGATACTCGTAACAACGGTCCACACCTGCGGATGTTACGCGGCCATCATCCCCACCACGAACCTTGACCCCAAATTCCTGCCGGAAAACCATCCCAAGGATTATCAGAGGGTGTACGGCGAGCGCCTCCCGGCCATGCTGGATTTCAAGTCGGCGGATGCGCGGCTCGTCGCGGTTCTGCGTCCGGGCGTTCACAGGCTGATGGAACTGTCGGCGGTGGGCGCAACGGATTTTTTCGGTGACGGTAAAACCTTCAAGCCCGTTCCCATGAAGGTGCTTCCCATGGAGGGCTTGAGGCGTCTTCCCCTGCCGGACGGCGGGACAATTAGCTTCTTCCACGACAAGGGTATCCTGCGCGGGCACGTGAAGGGCTCGGTGAAACCTTTCGAGACCCTTCTCATGAGTTGGATGCCCCTGGACCTTTTCGTGGGCGCAGACAAGGATTTTGCCACGGACCTGACGGAAAACCCCTTCTACACGAGCCTGAAGCCCTGGAACCGTCATTCCTCGGACCTTTGGGACTTTCCGGCCTTTCTGAAATTCATGGGCTACCGCTTTGATTGAAACATGCTTCATACCGTGTTGGGTAAACAAAGAGGCCCGGAGCTTTGCTGCTCCAGGCCTCTTTTTTTAATGAATAGCAATGAAACGAAGAAACCGGAAACTGGCTATTTCGGGACCTCGTCCATGCTTATGCCAAGGGCGTTGGCGACCCCGATTCCATAGGCCGGGTCGGCCTTATGGCAGTTTCCGATATGGCGCACCTTTATCTCCTTGGGCGCGTCGCCAAGGGCGCGGGCGGTGTTCTCGAACAGCACCTTTTGCTGAGATTTGCTCATGAGCCGGAAGAGCTTTCCGGGCTGGGAATAGTAGTCGTCGTCCACCCGGTGGTTCCAGTGGTCGGCGGCCCCTTCCAAGGAAAGGGGCGGCTCGGAGAAATCCGGCTGCTCCCGCCATTCGCCGTAGCTGTTGGGCTCGTAGCCAAGGGTTGATCCGTGGTTGCCGTCCACCCTCATGGCCCCGTCCCGGTGGTAGCTGTGAAACGGGCAGCGGGCCTTGTTGACGGGGATAAGATGATGGTTGACGCCCAGGCGGTAGCGCTGGGCGTCGCCGTAGGAAAAAAGCCTTCCCTGGAGCATTTTGTCCGGCGAAAAGCCTATGCCCGGAACGATGTTGGCCGGGTTGAAGGCCGCCTGCTCCACTTCCGCGAAGTAGTTTTCAGGGTTGCGGTTAAGCTCCAGAACTCCCACCTCGATCAGGGGGTAATCCCCGTGGGGCCACACCTTGGTGAGGTCGAAGGGATTGTAGGGGCGGGTGGCGGCGTCCTTTTCGGGCATGACCTGGATGTGGAAGGTCCAGCGGGGAAAATCGCCCTTTTCGATGCTCTCGTAAAGGTCGCGCTGGTGGCTTTCGCGGTCTTTGCCCACAAGGGCCTCTGCTTCCTCGTCGGTCAGGTTTTTTATCCCCTGCTGGGTTTTCAGGTGGAACTTGACCCAGTATCTTTCGTTTGCGGCGTTTATCATGCTGAAGGTGTGGCTTCCGAAGCCGTGCATGTGCCGGTAGGTGGCGGGAATTCCACGGTCGCTCATCACGATGGTGACCTGGTGCAGGGCTTCGGTAAGCGATGTCCAGAAATCCCAATTGTTTTTGGCGCTTCTCATGTTGGTGCGCGGGTCGCGCTTGATGGCGTGATTGAGGTCGGGGAATTTTAACGGGTCGCGCAGAAAAAAGACCGGCGTGTTGTTGCCAACGAGGTCCCAGTTGCCCTCTTCGGTGTAAAACTTCATGGCGAAACCCCGGATGTCGCGCTCCGCGTCAGCCGCGCCCCGCTCGCCCGCCACCGTGGAAAAGCGCAGGAAGCACTCGGTTTTCTTGCCGATTTCAGAAAAGATTTTCGCCCTGGTGTAGCGGGTGATGTCGTGGGTTACCGTGAAATGCCCATACGCGCCCGAACCCTTGGCGTGCATTCTTCTTTCCGGGATCACCTCCCGGTCAAAGCTGGCGAGCTTTTCCAGGAACCACACGTCCTGAAGGAGCATGGGGCCGCGCGGCCCGGCTGTCAAAACATTCTGGTTGTCCAGTACGGGAGCGCCTGCGTTGGTGGTGAGCTTTTTCTTCATGATGACTCCTTTCAGGGGTTAGGGTTTTTTGTTTGTCTTTTCGCAATTGGCGCAAATCCCGATTACTTCAACCCGGGTTTTTTCAATTGTTCCAAGGGCCTTAACCGAGTCCGGGATTTTGAGGCCGTCAAGCTCCCGGCTGTAGAAATCCCGCGTCATGCTGCATTTGTCGCATACGAAATGATGATGGGCCGCCGTGTTGGCGTCGAAGCGTATCCTTTCATGAGGATGGTTCAGGGTGTCTATCAGCTTCAAGTCAACGAGAAGCCACAGCGTGCGGTAGACCGTATCCAGGCTGATTACGGGAACCCGCTCCCTTACGGCCTTGAAGACCGTTTCCGCGTCCGGGTGGTCGATGGATTTGGCCACTTCCCGGAAAACTTCCAGGCGCTGATGAGTGAGCTTGATTCCGGCCTTCCGAAGTCCGTTTCTGAACATTTCAAGGCGTGCATTGAATGTTTCCGCATCAGGCTCCATTACGAACTCTTCCTGCTTGAGTTTGATTTGTAGATAAGAATTATTCCTATTTAGCGGGGCTTGTCAAGTAAAAGTTCCGCAAGGTTTCCATGTTCCATAAAAAGCAGACGGCGGCGGGCTTTTCGGGCCGCGCCGCCATTTGACGGGGGTAAGGAAGCTAAATGGAAGGGCTACAAGGCTGCCATTGCGTGAAGCGCCAAATCCTCATTGATCCCGTGCTCGATCATGCCGATTCGGGCGTCGCGCCAGATTTTTTCCGCCGGGAACTCCTTGGTGAGCCCGTAGCCGCCGAAAATCTGGATGGCCTCGCTTGCCACGAGTGTTGCGGTTTCAGCGGCCAGGCACTTTGCGGCGGCCCCGAACACGGCAGGAGCCGGGGAGGCCGAATTGGCCTGATACATTGCAGTGCGCCTTATTGAGGCCCTTGCGGCTTCCAGGTTTTTCAGCATGTTGAAGAACTGGAGCTGGATGTTCTTGTGAAAGTAGATGGGCTGGCCTCCCTGAATGCGGCCCTTGGCGTATTTGGCGGCTTCTTCCCACGCTCCCATTGCGGCCCCGGTGTAGACCGCTGAAACGAATCGGATTTCCCCGCTTGCCCGTTTCCGCCTCGCCTCTTCCATCTCCTTTTGGCCCATTACGGCGCAAAGGCCCTTGGGGATTTTCACGTCTTTGAGTCTTATTCCCGCCTGATTCAGGGTCCGCTGGCCCGGCCTTTTCCGCGAAGGCCCCACCGTCACGCCTTTTTCGCCAAGGGGAACAACGCAGAAGCCCCTTCCATCCTGGCCGTCCTGTTCCCTCACCGTCACCGCGAAAACCGCGTGGGTGGCTATTGCGCCGTTGGTGACCTTGGGCTCCCCGCCATTAAGCACCCAGCCCGCGCCCTTTTGCTCCGCCGTTATTCCCGTTTCCGCGTCCGGGTCGTCAAGGCCGCATGTGGCGGAAAGAGCCCCGATCATGGCGCAGTCGCGGTCGGCGCAGTACGCGCCCGCCAGCTTGTCAGCAGCCGGAGTCTTGAAAAGGGCCATGCACTTAAACGCGGCGTCGCTGGCGTTGAGCGAGAGGGCAAGTCCGATGTCGGCGGCTCCAAGGCGCTCGGCCAGAAGAATCGATGCCAGCCAGTCAGGCTCCCCCATTCCGCCAAGGGCTTCGGGGATTCCGTTCAAGTGCAGATCGAGCTTTCTGTAGCCCTTCCAGACCTCCCAGAAAACCGACTCCTTTTTAAAGATGTCCGCCACACCGTCCAGGCTGTCCAGCTCGATTCCGGCGGGCCGCATGATCTTCGCCGCGAACCTCGCAACCTCCTTCAGCATGGCCTTTGTTTCCTGACTTCCGATCACGTCCATATCGAAAAGGGACATGTTGCGCCTCCTGTCGTGCTTGTATCTGATTGGGACTTTTTCCTGCTTTGTTTAACAGTCGTAATATGCGGGCTGGGTAAAAACGATGAAGTGCAAGGAAGAGTGAAGCGGGCGGGGAGGAATAGTACTTGTCGTACATGACGACCCGCCCGCTTTGCTCTGACACAGCAATTCGCGTTTTTACACAGTCCGCCTCAAAGGCCCTCGCAGGAGGCCATGGCCAGCGCATCGTTCACCCCATCTTCTATGGTGGAGGCCCTGGCGTCCCGGAGCATCTTCTCGATGGGGCAGTCCGGATTGAGGGCCTCCTCGCCGAATATCTGCATGGCGTCGTCAGCCACGGAGCAGGCTGTCTCGGTGGCTGTGATCTTGGACAGGACCCCGTATTTGCCCCACTCCATGAGGGCGTTGTGCCTGTCCGGGTTGGTGAGGGACATGGAGAATTTGCGAACCGCCTCGCTTTTTTCGTAGGCGCACAGGTATCCGTTGATGGCGTTGCCAAGGGCCCAGAAGGTGGCCTTGCTGGAAAGGCTCGTCCCCACGGGAAAACCCGAAAGCATCGAGAAGAAGTGGTTGGCCACCTTGCGGGCCAGAAGGCGCGCCGCCTCCACTTTTGCGAACATGCGGAAGAGCTTGATCTTGATGTCCTTTCTCTCGTACAAAAACTCGCCGTTTCGCTGGGTGTTGCGTGCATGATTGAGGGCCAGATCAAAGGACGCCTGGGCCTGGCTTGCGAAGGTGGCCCCCATGCTGGAGTTGGCAAGCCCAAGGATGGCGTGACCCAAAAGGTTGGCCCCGAAAAAGCCGGGGACCGAGATCAGCATGTACTTTTTGTGGACCGCTACGTTGTCGAAGATGATTTCGCCCTGGTTGAGGGCGCGCTGGCCCACCTTGTTCAGGGCCGCGCCCCGGCTGACTCCCGGAAGGTCCAGTGGGCAGAGGGCGATGCCGCTTCCGTGGACCCCAAGGCTGGAATCCAGGCCCACATGCAGAACAGCGTGGGTGGCGATGGTGCCGTTACTGACCCAGGCGCTTTTCCAGCCGTTCACTATGTATTCGTCGCCTTTCAGAACCGCCGTGAGTCCGGGAGCGAGCTTGGGGTTGCATCCCTCCCGGCTTGTTCCCATCACCCAGTCCGTGCCGTGGTCGGGTTCCGTGATGGCCCAGCAGCCGATCATCTCGCTTTTTTTGTCCCGAACGTATTCCTGGCTCCAGTTGCGCACGCCTTTATCCGCCGATAAGATGGACAGGGCAAAGGGCATGCCGGAGACAAGCAGGCTCACCGCAAGGCCGCCGTCGGCGTAGCCCATCTGCTCGTTCACCAGGGGCACGGCCAGCGGGGGTAGGTCGCCCATGGTTCCGCCGTAGGCCGCAGGAATCAT
Source organism: Deltaproteobacteria bacterium (assembly GCA_016235345.1). Taxonomy (NCBI): domain Bacteria; kingdom Pseudomonadati; phylum Myxococcota; class Myxococcia; species Deltaproteobacteria bacterium. The sequence continues at coordinate 54,227 of JACRLG010000023.1, forward strand.
GGCCTTATGAAGTCCGCGCTCCCGAAAGCCCCGGAAAACGTCCCACAACACCGAGTTTTTAGCTATCACGTCCTTGGGGTCCCGCAGGCGGTCCAAGGCTATGCCAGCCGGGCGCACCACGTCGCGTCCGAACTCGGCGGCGCTTTCCTGCAAGGCTTTCAGTCTTCCCGTTATCTTGGAGTCAAGCTCAAGGGTGGCCAAGGTGTCCCTCCTTTGGAAATGGGCGAGGAGCAAGGTGCAAGGCTTTTCCCTGGGAGCGCGGGCGTCCCGCCCGCTTTTGCCGTCCAATGCGGGCGGGACGCCCGCGCTCCCAGGATAAACTCCTGATGATTGTTTTCTGGCGATCTTAAATGAGGCCCAGGAGCGTCATACAAATAAGGAGCTGACCGAATCCCCCGCATGGCTTCTTATGATGGCCTCGGCAACAAGGGGCGCGATGGACAGCACCCGGATTTTTTCGAGTTTTTCCGCCTCCGGCCCAAGGGGGATGGTATCGGTAACAACAAAGGATGCGATGCTGGACTCCCTGATCCTCGAAACCGCAGGCCCCGAAAGCACGGGGTGGGACACATAGGCGTGTACGCTTGTGGCTCCCCGGTCCGTAAGGGCGCGGGCCGCTTCGCAAAGGGTTCCGGCGGTGTCGGCCATATCGTCCAGGATGACGGCGGTCTTGCCCTTCACTTCGCCTATCACGTTCATGGCCTGGGCCTGGTTGGGGGCGCTCCGGCGCTTGTCGATCATGGCGAGGTCCGCGTCCAGGCGCTTGGCAAAGGCTCGGGCCCGCTCGGCTCCGCCCGCGTCCGGCGAGACTATCACCACCTTTTCGTTGTCAAAGCGGGTGCGCATGTCGGAGATCAGCACCGGGGCCGCGAAAAGGTTATCCACCGGCACGTTGAAAAAGCCCTGAATCTGGCCCGCGTGCAGGTCCATGGTGATTATGCGCCCGGCCCCCGCCATTATAAGCATGTCCGCAACGAGCCTTGCGCTTATGGGCACCCTGGGGGTCACCTTCTTGTCCTGGCGGGCGTAGCCGTAGTAGGGGATGACGGCGGTGATCCTCTTGGCGGATGAGCGTTTCAGCCCGTCCAGCATGAGGAGCAGTTCCATCAGGTTGTCGTTGGTGGGGGGGCAGGTGCTCTGGACCACGAACACGTCTTTTCCCCGCACGTTTTCCTGGATTTCCACGCGGGTTTCGCCGTCGGAAAACTTCTGGGCCATGGACTGGCCAAGGGGAAGTTTGAGGTACTGGCAGATTTTCCCGGCAAGAACCGGTGTGGCGTTTCCCGAAAATAATGCAAGGTCGTTAAGCATGGGGGCCATCCTTTTGAGATGAGTTGTCCGGTTTCGGGAACCGGCGAAGGATTCAATGGGGGAAAGGCCCCCGTCCCGGCCCCTCCGGGGGAGGGTGGATGAGCCGGGCGGGGGTTTGGCTGCCATTAATTTCAACGTGCGAAAAACCCGGAACCGGGCGGTTTCGGCAGTGCTACTTTTTCTTCGTCTTTTTCGGAGCGCCGCCCTGGGTTTCGGCCTTGAATATCTTCATGGCGTCCGCCGGAGTCGCCTTTTCGTGGACGATGGCGAAAAGGGCCTTCATCATGGCCACGGGGTGCTCGTGCTGCCAGATGTTGCGGCCAAGGTTGACGCCCTTGGCTCCCTTGGTCATGCCGTCGTGCACGAAATTGAAGACGCCCTGGTCTTCCACCTTGGGCCCGCCAGCCATGATGACCGGAACCGGGCAGCCGTAGGACACCTTCTCGAAATTCTCGCACCAGTAGGTTTTCACCACCCGCGCCCCAAGCTCGGCTGCAATGCGGCAGCACAGGCCCAGGTAGCGGGAGTCGCGCTTTTCAAGCTCCTTGCCCACCGCCGTCACCGCCATGACCGGGATTCCGTAGCGCTCGCACTCGCTCACCAGTTTCGCAAGGTTCATAAGGCTCTGGCGCTCGTAATCGGTGCCCACGAAGACGGAAACGCCCACAGCCGAGGCGTTCACGCGGATCACCTCCTCGATGCTGGTGAAGATGTCCTCGTCCGCAAGGTCGTGGCCGATAACCGAGCTTCCGCCCGAAACCCGCAGGATTATGGGCACTTTAAGCGCGGGATCGATGGCGTTGCGTAAAACGCCGCGCGTGACGAAAAGCCCGTCCGCCCACTGGGTGAGGGGCGCTATGGTGTCGCCTGGCCGCTCCAGCTTTCTCGTGGGTCCCTGGAAATATCCGTGGTCAATGGGTAAAAACATGCAGTTGCCGTCTTCCCGGAAAAGCCGGGACATTCTGTTACTCATACCCCAATCCATATAGCCTCCATTGCGCCCGTCTAAAAACGCGAATTGCTGTGTCAGGCATCACAGAAAAGTCAGTCACGTACGAACATTCTGATTCAGCCCAAGAACTCTGTGATTTCTTGGGCGGGTACGCTCCTTCCTTTTCTGTTCGCCAACCTTAGCACTTCATCGCCAAAGTTCAAATTGATAGACAGGCTTCGATCCCGCTAACTTCGACGGGTTGAAATTTGTTTGATATCAAGAGTTCATGGCAAGCTGGCAAACGGCTTAACCGTTGCATTAATCGCCCTCAAAGGAGCACAGTGAGAACACCTTCTGGTCCGGGATGCGCTCACGGCCCTTCAAGTCGGGAAGCTCCACCACGAAGGCGCATTCCAGAATGTTGCCGCCCAGTTGCTGAACAAGCTGAACCGCTGCGGAGATGGTGCCGCCGGTGGCGATGAGATCGTCCACGATCAGGACTTTTTCGCCGGAGCTGATGGCGTCCGAGTGCATTTCCACGGTGTCCTTGCCGTATTCCAGGGAATAACTGGCGCTTATGGTGGTAAAGGGGAGTTTGCCCTTTTTGCGGACAGGAACGAAACCCACCCCCATGCGATAGGCCAGGGCCGAGCCGAATATGAAGCCGCGCGCGTCGATGCCCGCGATTTTATCGAGGGCGGTGTCCTTGTAGCGGGCGTAGAAAAGGTCGATTGCCACCCGAAAGGCAACGGGGTCCTGCAAAATGGTGGTTATGTCCCGGAACATGACGCCCTCTATGGGCCAGTTGGGCACCGTTCTTATAACCTTGGTCAAGTCCATTATAGCTCCTCTTCCGAAATGGTCTTCGGGGTTGTTCGGGGCTGTCTCAGGCGATTTTGGCCGCGACGTTTATGAGTATTCGCTTCACGTTGTCGGCGTTCTTGTGGAAGACCGCCAGGATGTCGTCCCAGGTCACGGGCTCCTCGTCGGTTTTCCAGCAGTCGTAGTCCGTGCTCATGGCTATGGCCGCGTAGGGAATGCCTATTTCGTTCGCCAGAATCGCCTCCGGGGCCACGCTCATGTTTATGATGTCGCCGCCGATTATTCTGAACATGTGGGATTCGGCGCGGGTGGAGAACCGAGGGCCTTCTATGGTTATCATGGTGCCCCTGTCGTGGATTTTGAGACCAAGATCGCGGGCGGTCTCCACCAGGGCGCGGCGGAGCCCGGCGTCGAAGGGGTCTGCCATGGCGGTGTGTTTCGCGCCGTTTTCAAAGGACTCGAAAAAGGTGGAAACCCGGTGCTTGGTGAAATCTATGAACTGGTCCGGGGTCACGAAATCGCCCCTGCCGATTTCCTCCCGAAGGCTCCCGCAGGCGGTGGTGGCGATTATGTGGGTCGCCCCCACGGCTTTTAAGGCGTAGATATTGGCCCTGTAGTTGACCTTCGTGGGCGAGATGGTGTGGCCCCTGCCATGCCTTGACAGAATGGCCGCGTCCACGCCGCTTATCTTGCCCTGGGTTATTACGGATGAGGGCGGACCGTAGGGGGTTTCCACCGCCACGGTCTGGCCGCCTTCAAGGAGCTGCGGGTCGTCCAGGCCCGACCCTCCTATGATTCCGAGTTTCACCATATGGTTTCACCTTTCGCTTTAGGGTTCGTGAATCCGAAAAAAGAAACGCCGCGCCTTTGTAAGTTTTCGTCATCTTGTGAAAGGGGAGTTTTCACCCTGACAATATTAGATGATGATTTGCGTGTCGAGACTTTTTCCGGTTCACCAGCCCCTTATCCGTTCTCAAGCCAGGCGGTCAGACACCTGCGGCCTTGCGGATTTCCTCGGCCTTGTCCGTCCTCTCCCAGGTGAAATCCGGGTTGTTCCGTCCGAAATGCCCGTATGCGGCTGTTTTCTGGTAAATGGGCCGCAGAAGGTCCAACTGGCTGATGATGGCGGCGGGCCGAAGATCGAAGACCGTGGTCACGATCTCCCGAAGGCGCTCGGAATTGACCATGCCCGTGCCCTTGGTGTCCACGAGGATGGAGACCGGGTGCGGCACGCCGATGGCGTAGGCTATCTGGACCTCGCATTTTTTGGCGAGCCCGGAGGCCACGATGTTCTTTGCGATGTACCGGCCCATGTAGGAGGCTGAGCGGTCCACCTTGGAGGGGTCCTTGCCCGAAAAGGCCCCGCCGCCGTGGGAGCCCTGGCCGCCGTAGGTGTCCACGATGATCTTGCGGCCCGTTACCCCGCAGTCCCCCATGGGGCCGCCCACAACGAAACGCCCGGTGGGATTGATGAAATACTTGGTGTCGCCGTCTATCATGTGCTTTGGGATGGTCTTTTTGATGACCTCCTCGGTTATGGCCTCGCGGATTTCGCTTAGGGTCACGTCCGGCTTGTGCTGGGCCGAGACCACCACCGCGTCCACCCTTCGGGGAACGCCGTCCTGATATTCTATGGTCACCTGGCTCTTGCCGTGGGGGCGAAGAAAGTCTATGGCCCCGTTCTTGCGGATTTCAGCGAGCCTTCGGCAGATTTTATGGGCGTACATTATGGGCATGGGCATGAGCTCCGGGGTCTCGTCCGTGGCGTAGCCGAACATCAGGCCCTGGTCTCCCGCGCCCTGCTCCTTGTACTCGCTGGTGCCCTCGTCCACGCCCTGTGCTATATCCGGCGATTGGCGGTCAAGGCTCGTCACCACCGCGCAGGTGCGCCAGTCAAAGCCCATCTGGCTTGAGTCGTAGCCGATATCCCTTATGGTGCGCCTGACGATTTCCGGCATGTCCACGTAGCAGCTTGTGGTGATCTCGCCCGCTATGAAGGCAAGGCCCGTGGTGACAAGGGTTTCGCAGGCCACGCGGCCCTTCTTGTCCTGGGCCAGGATGGCGTCCAGAATTCCGTCCGAAATGGCGTCCGCCACTTTGTCCGGGTGTCCTTCTGTGACCGATTCGGAAGTGAAGAAATATTTTTCGCCCATGATACGCTTGCCTCCTTGAGATGGATTATGATTTTCGGGCTTGGATCGGATGGTTTGGTCGGCCCGGTTTTTTGGGTCGCCGGGTTCTCATGGCTGGCATTTGGCCCGAAAAAGGAGGGACCGTCGCCCGAACTTATAAGCCCGTCCACGTCCAAATGGCCGAACGGATAAGATCGGACTCGTCCAAACAGGTGCAAAAACGCCCGTTTTTTCCCAAATACGCACACATGAGCGCATTTTGTCCCTAAAATGTCCGAAAGTGGGTCAGAAATGGCCAGGTGCGCGGGCAGGTATTATCAGTGGTGAAAAGTAGTATGCAGTCTTGAAAAAGCATCTAACATGATTTTTTGACAAGTGTCAAAAAAGAAGCGATACTGGCCCAAAAATTTTCGAGGAGGAAGGCAATACCCATGTTCGACGATAAAGTTGTCGTGATTTCAGGAGGTTCGTCCGGCCTGGGGCTCGCCATGGCCCTTATTCTTCATAAAACGGGAGCGCGGCTGGCGCTTTTGGCCAGGAACGGCGCAAAACTCAGGAAGGCCAGGGACGAGATCGAACAGGCGAACCCTCAGGGCGCGCCGGTGGCGGTTTTCGAGTGCGACGTGGCGGACAGAGGCTCGGTGGACGGCGCGTTTGAAAGGATTACCAAGACCGTGGGACCGGTCGATTTTCTTGTAAATTCCGCCGGGGTGCTGAAGGAGGGCAGGTTCACGGATTTATCGCCTGAAACCTTCCGCCATGTAATGGACATCAACTACTTCGGCACCCTTCACGCCATGCAGGCAGTTTTACCTTCAATGCTGGAAAGAAAGAGCGGGGCGATTCTGAATATCTGCTCGGTGGCCGGGCGCATGGGGGTTTACGGCTACGCCGCCTACTGCTCGTCCAAGCACGCCATAACGGGACTTACGGATTCCGTGCGAAGCGAGCTTTGCGGAACCGGCGTGAGCCTTTCCATCGCCTATCCGCCGGAGTTCGTCTCCCCCATGACCGAGGAGCTTGAAACCTGCCGAACCCCGCAAAACCGGGCCATGGTCCAGACCATACCCGTGATGAGTGTGGAAAAAGTGGCTGAAATCATAGTAAAAGGCCTGGAAAGGGGCCAATACGAGATAATCCCCGGACTGCCCTCCAAGGCGGTTACCCGGTTCAACCAGTGGTTCCCGTCTCTCGCCTTCGCCGTGGCCCAAAGAAGGATGCGGAACCTGTAAAACTTTTGTAAGCAGGGCGATTGATAAGTCGCTTCTCTCCTGGGAGCGCGGGCGTCCCGCCCGCTGTAACAAGACAATGCGGGCGGGACGCCCGCGCTCCCAGAAAAATCGCTTTGCCGAAAATAGTTCATAGCCACGAAATTGAATGATTCAGGGCTTCCAGGGCCTAAGCCTCGGAATCCACATGGGCACGTTTTCCCGGTAGCGCCTCCACTGGTCCCCAAGCTCGGCTGCCGCTGTTTTTTCCTCCAGCCAGGCCCCTAGAAAAAGGTAGGCTGTGCCCAGAAGGGCGAACTGGAGGCGGGTTGAGGTCATAACCGGTCCGATCCACAGGAAAACCAGGGTTCCAAGGTACACAGGGTGGCGGCAATAAGCGTAAGGCCCGCGAATCATGAGTTTTTGTTCCGGCTTGGGCTCATTTTTCATGCGCCGGATTATGCTCCTCACCCCCAATACCTCCATGTAATCCAGCAAAAGCGACGAATAGAAGATGAAAAGCGACGAAAAAAGGAACACGAGGGTCAAAACCGCATACCAGACGCCGGAAAAACGCCAGATTTCGTTTTCAAGGGGACGCCAGAGAAAAATCATCGCCGTTTGGGTTAGGCCCGCCACGGTCACGTAAAAGAGCTTTGAAAAATCCGCCCCGAAGATTTTTGAAACGGCCCTTCGTGAAAAGCCCCGTGCCAGAAGGCTGTGAAGCCCGGCCCAGGCCAGAAAAAGCCCAGCGTTGAAGGCCGCGTCCCGCAATCCACCGGGGCCTGACTCCGTGAACTGGAGAAAATACATGAGGTAGAACTGGGGAAGGTGAAAAAGAAGCACCCCCCAGAGAACAAGGGCATAGCCTGTTGACGGGTTCATGATGATGTCGCCATGAAAGGTTAAGAGCGGCGGAGCCGGGGAGCCTGCCAAAGGTTCAGGCAATTCCCGGACTGTGAGATCAATCACTTTTTTCGATATGGCGGCGAGGATAAATGATTGTGTAATATCGGTCAAGCGCCCGTTTGAATTTCGGCCTGGTCGAAATTGGTTGCAGGCCGCCCGATTTCCTGGTTTATTCCGTAAGATAAATAACCCGCCAAGGAGGCTTTCAAATTGAATATGGACAGATTTCCACGCGCAGACCGCCTGACGGCCCTTCCGCCCTACCTTTTTGCCGAAATAGACCGCAAAAAAGCGGAGGTTAAGGCTCAAGGCGTTGACATCATTGACCTCGGAGTGGGAGACCCGGACCTTTCCACCCCGCCCCATATAGTCAAAGCCATGCAGGAGGCCGCAGCCGACGGCAAATATCACCATTACCCGTCATATTCGGGCATGAGGGCCTTCAACGACGCGGTGGCCCGCTACTACAAGCGCCGTCACGGGGTGGAACTCGACCCGGACCGCGAGGTGATCACCCTCATCGGCTCCAAGGAGGGCATAGCCCACCTGCCCCTGGCCTACATAAATCCCGGAGACCTCGCCATAACGCCGAGCCCGGCCTACCCGGTCTATCAGGTGGCCGTTGGTTTTTGCGGGGGCGAATGCCACACCATGAACCTTTTGGAGGAAAACGATTTTCTGCCCGACCTTGCGCACCTCCCGGCCCAGATTCTGGACCGCGCCAAGCTGATGTTTTTAAATTACCCCAATAACCCCACGGCGGCCACGGCGGACGGAGACTTCTTCAACAAGGTGGTGTCCATGGCCGACTATCACAACTTCATAGTGTGCCACGACGCGGCCTATTCCGAGCTTTATTTCGATAATGAAGCGCCCGTGAGCTTTTTGGAGACCAAGGGGGCCAAGGACGTGGGCATCGAGTTCGGAAGCCTTTCCAAGACCTACAACATGACCGGCTGGCGCATCGGCTACGCCGTGGGCAACGCAGACGCCATAGCGGCCCTTGGAAAGGTGAAGAGCAACATCGATTCGGGCGCTTTCGACGCCGTCCAGGCGGCGGGAATCGTTGCTCTCGATTCCGACCAGTCCTGCGTTGTGGAAAACCGGGCGATCTTCCAGAACCGCCGGGACGTCCTGCTTGCGGGCCTGACGAAGCTGGGCCTTTCGGCCAGAAAGCCCAAGGCCACCTTCTACGTGTGGATAAGGGTGCCGGAAGGAAAGACCTCGGCGGACTTTTCCACGCTCCTTCTCACCCAATGCGGCATAGTGACCACCCCCGGAAACGGCTTCGGCGCTCCGGGAGAAGGCTACATCAGGATGGCGCTCACGGTTCCCGCCGAGAGGATCGAGGAGGCGTTGGCCCGCATGGCCAAATTGTAGACGCCCGTCTAGAAACGCGAATCGCTGTGTCAGGCGGGTTCGGGCGGGTCGTCATGTACCTTGTGTACTATTCCTCCCCGCCCGAATCCGCCAACCTTAGCGCTTCATCGTTTTTATCCAGGCTTGATATTCTGACTTTTTCAACTGGCCGGGGAGGGGTGTCAAAAACATCCTTCCCCGGCCTTTTTGTTTCTTTTTCAGGGGGATTGGAGCCAAAATCGAAAAAAAGTCTTGATCGCTTGCTTACAATGCAAGATATAGTGGACCATGATGGGAAAACCGCCTCCGGTGGAAGACGATCCCCGGAGTGATGATTCCAAGGAGGGGCCGATTGCCATGAATGACGTTTGCGACGTCGAACGCTGCATGGGGGACATGCCCTCAGCCGAAACTCCCGGCGCGGAAACGCCGATACCGGACAACCGTCCGAGCTGGGAAGAATATTTCATGGAAATAGCCTCTCTTGTGGCCCGGCGCTCCACCTGCCGCAGGCGGGCCGTGGGGGCCATTCTGGTCAAGGACAAGCGCATCCTTACAACTGGCTACAACGGCGCGCCAATGGGGCTTGCCCACTGCCTGGAAATCGGCTGCCTGCGCGAAAAGCTGGGCGTGCCCTCCGGCGAGCGCCACGAGCTTTGCAGGGGCCTCCACGCCGAGCAGAACGCGGTGATCCAGGCGGCCCTGCACGGCGTCAGCATTCGGGGCGCGGACCTCTACTGCACCAACACCCCCTGCTCCATCTGCGCCAAAATGCTGATAAACGCCGGAATCAACAAGATATATTACGCGTCGGGCTACGCCGACGACCTCGGAAGGTCCATGCTGGATGAAGCCGGGATCGAACTCGTCCAAACCGCCCAACCGAAAGGGGCCAAGCCATGAAATGTCCGTATTGCGGAGAACAGGAAGACAAGGTCATCGATTCCCGTCCTGGCAAGGGCGGCGAGGCCATCAGGCGGCGGCGGGAGTGCATCGGCTGCGGCAAGCGCTTCACCAGCTACGAGACGGTGGAAAAGCCGGAGATCATGGTGATCAAAAAGGACGGCCGCCGGGAGGCCTTCAACGCCGAAAAGGTCCGCCAGGGCATGATAAGGGCCTGCGAAAAGCGCCCGGTGTCGGTGTCCGTGATCGATTCCTTCGTGGAAACCCTGATCCAGGAGCTTCTGGAGCGCGGGGAAAAGGAAATTCCCACCGCAGTTGTGGGCGAAAAGGTCATGGACAAACTCCGGGAGCTGGACGCCGTGGCCTACGTGCGCTTCGCCTCGGTTTACCGTGAATTCAAGGACGTGAACGACTTTTTCGCGGAGCTCAAAAAGATTCTGGACAAGCCCACGGCTTAGAAAAAATTTCCGTTTCCGATCGAAAGGGGGAGGGGCCTAACCGCCCCCCCCGATTTTTTTATGGCGACCGATAAGGATTACATGGCCCTGGCCTTAAGCCTTGCCGAAAAGGGCAGGGGAACCACATCGCCCAATCCCATGGTGGGGGCGGTGATCGTGAGGGACGGCCAAATCGTCGGGCAGGGCTGGCACGAGCGGGCGGGCGGCCCTCACGCGGAGGTTGCCGCAATAGCGGAGGCGGGCGAAAAATCACGCGGCGCGGATCTTTACGTGACCCTTGAGCCCTGCAACCACACCGGGCGCACCGGGCCGTGCTCCGAGGCCGTTCTCGCTACGGGTATAAAGCGGGTGGTGGCGGCCATGCATGACCCCAACCCGGTTGCGGTGGGGGGCCTGAAAAGGCTGGCAGCCGCCGGTGTAATCACCGAGTGCGGCATTATGGAGGCCGAGGCGAAAAGGCTCAACGAGGCCTTCATAACGTCCGTCACCAAAAACAGGCCCTTCGTGATTTTAAAGGCCGCCGCCACCCTGGACGGCCGAACCGCCACGAAAACCGGGGACTCCAAGTGGATAACGGGCGAGGAATCCCGCGCCCACGCCCACACAGTGCGCCGGGCCGTTGACGTGATACTGGCGGGAGTGGGGACGGTTCTTGCCGATGACCCCACCCTCACCGCAAGGGTCCCGAATCTTCCCGTCAAAAACCCGGTCCGTGCGATTCTGGACACGCATCTCAAAACCCCGGTGTCCTCGGCCCTGTTGCGCACAGCAATAGAATCGGCTATATGGATTTTTTGCGGGCCGGATCCGCCGGAAGATAAAAGGGCGGCCCTGGAAAAGGCGGGTGCAAAGGTCTTCCCCGTGGCCCTCAATTCCGCCGGACGGGTTGACGTAAGCGCTGTGATGACTATTTTTAACGGGCAACGTGTTCAAAGCGTCCTTATAGAGGGCGGGAGCCTCGTTCACGCGGCCTTTTTCCGAAACGGGCCGGTGGACAAGGTTCTGCTCTATTTCGCCCCAAAGATTCTGGGCGGCGCCGACGGAAGGCCGATATTCGCGGGCGAAGGCCCTGAAAAAATCGCGGATTGCAGGAATCTGCATGATGTCTCCGTCCACAGATTCGGACCGGACATCATGGTGGAAGGCTATTTTTAAAGCGGTGGTTACAGTAAATGTTTACTGGAATAATCGAGGCAGTCGGAACCATTCGGGAGTCGAGGGCCGGAAACGGCCTGAGGCTTACCGTGGAGTCCGGCTTTCCCCTTGACGGGGTCAAACTTGGGGACTCCATCGCGGTCTCCGGGGCCTGCCTCACCGTGGTCCGTTTGAGCGGAAACGTGTTCGACGCAGACGTTTCCCCCGAAACCTGCCGGGCAACGACTTTGGGCCAGGCAAGGCCGGGAAAAAGGGTGAACCTGGAGCGGGCGCTCACCTTTTCGGGCCGCTTAGACGGCCACCTTGTAACCGGCCACGTTGACGGAACCGGACGCCTGGAATCGGTGAAGCAGGACGGCAATTTCCTGTTCCTGGATTTTTCCGCGCCCAAAGAGCTTTGCCGCTACATGGTGGCAAAAGGGTCGATTGCCATTGACGGGGTCTCACTCACCATAAACACCGTAAGCGATTCGGGGTTTTCGGTGGCCATAATCCCCCATACGGCAAAACTGACCACTGTGGGAAGTCTCAGGGCCGGGGAGGCAGTGAACCTTGAGACCGACATAATAGCCAAGTACGTGGAAGCCTTCACCAAAAGGGCGATGGATCGCTCAGAAGGCGGGCTTTCGCGGGAGCTTCTGGCCCGAAAGGGGTTTTTGTAGGTTGGGTGGTTTCGGGCCGACAGGCGAGGGTTCACCCAACAATTGCCCAACGCCTCCGTCATGTTGGGTGAACCTGTGCATCGCGCAGAACCACCCAACCTACGGTTTTTTCATTCGGCTTTTGTCAGAGGGCCGATAAAGCAAGAAGTGGAAAGCTACTCAAAATGCCGAAAATTTCAATCGAACAGGCCATCAAGGACATCCGCGACGGTAAAATGGTGATCCTTGCCGACGACGAGGACCGGGAAAACGAAGGCGACCTCACAATGGCCGCCGAAAAGATCACCCCTGAGGCCATCAACTTCATGGCCAAATACGGGCGCGGCCTCATCTGCCTTTCCCTCACCCGCGAAAAGGCCGACTCCCTGGACCTGCGGCCCATGGTGCGCGACAACCAGTCCCCCTACCAGACGGGATTCACGGTTTCCATCGAGGCCCGGAACGGCGTCACCACGGGCATTTCAGCCGCCGACCGCGCAACCACCATTCTTACGGCTGTGGCCCCCAACGCCAAGCCCCGCGATCTGGTGCGGCCCGGCCACATCTTTCCCTTAAGGGCCAGAACGGGCGGCGTGATGGTTCGCGCCGGCCAGACCGAAGGCTCCATGGACCTTGCCCGCATGGCGGGCCTCATCCCCGCAGGCGTAATCTGCGAGATAATGGACGACGACGGCACCATGGCCCGTATGCCCTCCCTGGAGCGTTTTTCCCAGGAGCACGGAATAGGCATCTGCACCATAGCGGACATGATTGAGTACCGCATGAGGAAGGAATCCTTCGTGCGCAGGGCGGCGGAAGCCAAGATTCCCACCTGCCACGGCGGTGAGTTCCGCGCCATCGTCTACGAAAACGACGTTGACAACTTCCTGCACATAGCCCTCATAAAAGGCGATATAGACCCGGAAACGCCGACCCTTGTGCGGGTTCACTCCGAGTGCGTGACGGGCGACGTTTTCGGGTCGCTCCGCTGCGACTGCGGGGACCAGCTTCATAAGGCCATGCACCGCATAGGCGAGGAAGGCGGGGTGCTCCTCTACATCCACCAGGAGGGCCGGGGAATCGGGCTCGTCAACAAGATCAAGGCCTACGCGCTCCAGGAGCAGGGCCAGGACACCGTTGAAGCCAACGAGAGCCTGGGTTTCCCGCCGGACATGCGGAACTACGGCATAGGGGCGCAGATACTGGTTGACCTGGGCATCCGCAAGATGCGGATCATGACCAACAACCCGAAGAAAATGGTGGGCCTTGAAGGCTACGGCCTTTCCATCGTTGAACAGGTGCCCCTGGAAGTGGCCTCAAACGAGTACAACCAGGCCTACCTTGAGTGCAAGGCAACGAAAATGGGGCATACGATACACCCCGAAAACTATAAGTAGAGGGCAGGCTTCGCAAAATCGCGTGATGCTGCGTCAAGCATCGCCGGGCGCGGTGCGCACGTATCGCGATACGCTTACGCCCGCGCCCGGCTCGCTTTCCTTGCCTGACTCGATTTTTCAAAGCCTGCCGGGTGATAAATGTTTGCCCGGCGTAACCGGATTAAAAAATAAAGGAATATGGCCATGCCGCCGCGCGTAATTGAAGGAAACCTTTCGGCAGCCGGGAAACGGTTCGGCATAGTGGTGAGCCGTTTCAACGATTTCATCTCCGAACGCCTTCTGGGCGGGGCCATCGACGCCCTTGTGAGAAGCGGCGCGAAGGAGGAGGATATCACCATTGTAAGGGTTCCCGGAGCCTTCGAGATTCCCCTGGCAGCCGGAAAAATGGCCGCCATGAAGGGGCTTTCCGCCGTCATCTGCTTAGGCGCGGTGATTCGCGGCTCCACGCCGCATTTCGACTACGTGGCCGCCGAGGTCAGCAAGGGCGTGGCCCACGTGGGGCTTAACGCCGGAATCCCGGTGATCTTCGGGGTCCTCACCACCGACACCATAGAGCAGGCCGTGGAGCGCGCCGGAACCAAGGCGGGCAACAAGGGTTTCGATTCCGCCATGGCAGCTGTTGAAATGGCCAATCTCATGGCTGAAATGGGCCGGGTGAACGCTTGACCAGTCCAACCGGAAAAAGGCGCAAGGCGAGGGAGGAAGCCCTAAAGGCCCTGTTCTTCCTGGATTTCTCCCCCCTGCCCCCCTACGAGGCCATGACCCTTTACTGTTCCAATTTTGCTGCAGGGCAGGTGCCGGACGAGTTTTTCAAAGACATCGCCTACGGCGTGCTGGAAAACAAGGCGGGCATCGATGAGGCCATCGTTTCCCACAGCAAAAACTGGAAACTGGCCCGGATGAGCGCCGTTGACCGCAACGTGTTGCGCGTGGCGGTTTACGAGCTTCTGCACAGGCCGGATGTTCCGGGCCCCGTGGTGGTCAACGAGGCCGTGGAACTGGCTAAAATTTACGGATCGGAACTTTCGCCCGGTTTCGTGAACGGCATTCTGGATTCGATTTTGAACGGGCTGCATCCGAAGAAAAAATAGCTTGGAATTCCGGGAGCGCGGGCGCTTGCCCGCTTTCCCCTGCCTGTCCCTCCAAAAATTTGCTCATCCTTTCCTTCCTCGTGATATAATTTATAAAAAATTCCCGGACCATTCAAAGGGAGAGGCCATGAAGGAAATTCGGCTGGACGCGGCGGTGATAGGGGCGGGGACTGCGGGGCTTTTCGCCGCTTCCCGCATAGCCAGGAAAACCGAAAATTTCGCAATATTTGAAGGCGGAACAGAGGGCACCACCTGCGCCCGCGTGGGCTGTATGCCATCGAAAGCCGTGATCGCCCTTGCAAGGGCCTTTTGCGCGGGCTGCGCCAAAGACGCCCTGCCCGGATTTCCGGCAGCGAGCGGCCCGGCTGACACGGGGGCCGTGATGGAGCGGGTGCGAAAAATCCGCGACGGCCTGTATAAGTCCACCGCCGCCAACGCGCGGGCGCGTTTCGGGGCCAGGATTATCCCGGAGTCCGTGTTTTTCGCCGAACCCATGACGCTTGAGGCTGGAGGCATTCTTTACCGGTGCGACTCCATAGTGGTTGCCGCCGGTTCCACTCCCGCCGTTCCTCCCGGATGGAGCCTCGTGGACGGCAGGATCGTCACCACCGATACCTTTTTCGAGCTTCCGGCCCTTGGCCGAAGGGTGCTGGCAGTTGGCATGGGGCCGGTAGGCATAGAGCTTTCCCAGGCCATGGCGCGCCTTGGCCTCGATGTAACAATGGTGGAAATGACCGAGAGGGTGGCCGCCATCTCCGACCCGGACGTGGACAGGGCCTTCAAGGAAATCCTGTCCAGGACCCCCAATTTTTCCTTTCATCTGAAAACGGCGGTAAAGCTGGACGGAGTCGGCGAGGAAGGAGTCCGCGTGACCCTTACGGGCCGTTCAGCCGGGGCGGGCCGCAAGGATGTGTTTGACCTGGTTCTTCTGGCCTCCGGCAGACGCCCCAATGTGGACGGCCTGCGCCTGGAAAATTCGGGCCTTCTGTTGGATGACAGGGGCTTTGCCGTGGTTGACCCCAAAACCCTCAGGGCCGGGGGCCAAAGGGTCTTTTTTGCCGGGGACGTAAGCGGAATAAGGCCCTTTTACCACGATGCGGCGGACCAGGGAGTGCTGGCCGGGGAAAACGCCGTGGCCTTCCCTGGCGAGCTTGGCGTTCTGCCGGAAAAGGTGCCGCTGGCCATGGTGTTCACCTCGCCCAACGTGGCCATGGTGGGGAAGGCCTTCCACGAGCTGCCGAAGGATTCCTTTGTTGTTGGCGGGGCGGACGCCTCGAAATCCGGGCGGGCAATTGTGGAAGGCGGAGCGGCTGGGCGGATAAGCCTCTATTTCGGAAAATCCGGCGGAAAGCTTTTGGGCGCGCAGATGGCCATGCCGGACGGCGAGCATCTGGCCCATTACCTTTCGGTGATGATCGCCGCAAATTTTACGGTGGACGATGTGCTTAGGCTGCCCTTCTACCACCCCACCTACGAGGAGCTTGTGAAGGCCGCCGCCGAGGAGGCCAGAAGGGCGCTCAAATAAGATGGTTGGGGGAGGCCAGGCGCTCCGGGATGGCCAGGACGGCCCCGATTCCCATGAAAAGAAGCAGGATCAGAACCGTGGACGCAATTACCTGGGAGTAGAAGTTTTTGGGGCAGTCGCCTTTGTAAAGCTCTTTCATATGTCTGAAGACTATGGACTCCTCCCAGATTACAGTAAGCCCGCCGGTGAAAAGGAGCGCGATGATCACGTAGAGAAGCTTTACCGGCCAGTAGGCGGGCGGCTCCATGGCGTCACTTAACCCCAAAAACAAGAACGTTAAAATGTATAATACCAGAAAGACCAAAGCAAGTATTACAGGGTTTGCTTTTATTAGCGCTGAAAACCGCGAGTCACCGAGAAACATGGCGGCTCTCTTACTTGGGCGATAAGCCACGGGCGTGATTATCAGAAGCATAAAGATAAAAAACGGGCTCGGAACCGCCGCTCCTAGCGAAAACAGTAGGCCGAGAAGAGTGGTGAAAATATTGGCCAGGAGCATGGAGGAGAACGTCCTGCCGAAGGGCAGGGGCCTTACGAAAAGCGCGAACATGGCGCTTTTTGCCAGAATTCCGGCTATGAGGCCCCAAATCCCCGTGTAAGAGATTGCCGGCCCCGCGAAAAGATGAATGAGCGGGACAAGCGGCATGCAGGCCCATGCGTTTGCAGGAAGGAGAAGCAGGAAAGCCGCAGCCGCGAAAATCATACAGCCCGATTTTTTTCCAGGGCCGCCGAATCGACTCTCCATGTCCCCCCTCTTTCGTCAAAGCCTGATTTTATCAGCAAGGGCTATGCCGCTTGCCACCGCAAGCTCGGTTCCGATTCCTCGCGATCCCGCGTCCGCGCCCACCAGATAGAGCCCTAGAAGGGCGGTTTCGTGTTTCAGCCTTAGGCTTCCCACCTGGTCCGGGGTCTGGCCAAGGCCGATGGCCTCCCCTGCCGGGTGACGGGTGAGGGCCGTCACGTCCGAGCGGGTGGAGCGTGTCTCCCAGATGATCGAATCGGAAAAACCCGGGAACAGTCTCAACACGGTTTCGTGTACCTTGTCAAGTATGGCATTCCCCAGGGCCTTGGACGAGCGCGGGGGAGCGGCGGTTCCCGCTATCACGAGCTGTTTTCCCGGCGGGGCCAGGGACGGGTCGTGGTTGGAGGGAACCGGCATGAAGATGAAGGGGTCGTCCGGCACGCTCTTGTTTTGGATGTAGTCGAAGATGGTCACAGGGTCGCCCTTGGGCATGTAAAAAACCACGGGATAAGGGATGACGGGCCTGTCGAGGGCGTACTTTATGGTGACGTAGGCGTTGGAATAGCTCATTTTGGGTATGCGCCGGGCCGTCTCCTCCCCTATGGCCTCCCTGCCCGCCAGGTCCAGGGTCCGGGCCGCTCCGGCGTTTGAAATCACAACGTCCGCAGGAAAAAAGCCGCTTTCGGTTTTTACGCCCGCCACCATTCCGGCCCTTGAAACGATCTCCGTCGCGGTCTCCGAAAAAAGTATCCTGCCGCCGTAGAGTTCAAGGCTTTTCCTGAACGAATCGGGTATGGCCTGACAGCCGCCCATGGGGTAGCCGAAGTCCGCGTCTGCAAACATCCGGGAAAAGCAGTGGATGAACTCCCCGGCTGAGGCCTGCCGGTAGTCCAGGGCGAAATAGAGCTGGCACACGCAGTTGGCGAAGGCGTGGACCTCGCGGTCCTTCGTGTGGGCCTTCACGAAGTCGTAGAGGGTGACCCGGTCGTTTTCCCCGGCCAGATCGCCCGTAAGAAGGGCCCGTATGAAGCGCCAGGCTCCGGGGTAGTTAATAAGGCCGATCCGTAGTTTTTGGGCCACCTTCACCGTCTGCCAAAGGGGTTTCAAGTCCAGGGGAAAATCGAACTCGGCCCTGCCCATCACCCGTGCAGCCGGATTTTTGACGGACCACTTAAGCCCGCCCGATGTCCTTCCGGTCATCTCCCCGTGGGGGCCGCTTTTTCCCCTGGAGAACATGTGCACGCCGAAATCGCACTTGAAGCCGTCCCGCTCAAAGGCCATGGACCGGCCCCCTGCCACGGGCTGGGCTTCCAGGATCAGCACATCGGCCCCCTTCTGGGCAAGCAGGGCTCCGCAGGCCAGCCCGCCGAGGCCGGCACCTATTATCACTACTTTCCTGGCCATGATTTCCCCCCTTGAAATTAGAAATCAGACAGACGCAGTCCCGGCCCGCCGTCACTCCTCCCGGCCCGGTATGCGGGACATTGCAAGCTCCGACAGGGCGGCGATGGTGAGGCTTGGGTTGACCCCCACGTTGGCGGAGACCGCCGAGCCGTCCACAACGTACAGGCCGGGATGGCCGAACACCTCGTGATTTCTGGAGATCACGCCGTTTTCAGCCGAGGTCCCCATTGGGCAGCCGCCCAGGATGTGGGCCGTTGACGAGATGCCGCCCACGGACTCGGTAAGGACGTTCAAGGGCGTTCCGCCTGACGCCGCCGCAAAAGCGCGGGCCGCCTCGTTGGCCACCGGCAGGTAGCTTGGAGCCTCCCAGCCCTTTATGGCGCGGGATTGAAGACGCCTGGAAAAGGGCGGGAAGGGCGAGCGCCGAAAATCGAAGGCAAGGCGGTTGTCGGTGTCCTGCATCACTGTGAGAACGCTCATGCGCCCGCGCCAGTTTTTCGCCCTGAAGGATTCCGTGGCCGATACCGGATGAGAGAAAAGGGCGGCAAGGGCCTTTTTCGCACGGGTTTTCGGGTCGGCGTCGTCCACCAGGGGGCCGACGTAAAATTTCATGAAATTGTAGGCCGTGGGGAAGCGGTTCTGGGTGATGTGGGTGTGGGAATCCGGGTAAAAATCGCTGGTTATGGCGGTGCCTTTGGTGAGGTCGGCGTCCTTGTCGCGGGAAAGAATCCCCACTATGGCCTCGGAATTGGTGCGCACCAGCTTCCCCAGTCGGGGCGAGATGTTGGGAAGGCTTTTCAGGTCGTCCCGGCAGGAGAACAAAAGCCGCAGGCTTTCCACCACCCCGGCTGAGACTATCACGCGGTCGGCCTTGACCGGTGCCTTTTTAAGGCCGTTGACGCTTCGTGATTCCACCGCGTAGCCGCCCCCCGGAAGGGGCAGGACGTTCACGGCCCTGCGGTCGGGAAGAATTTTGGCCCCGAGGTTCTTGGCCAGATGAAGGTAGTTCTTGTCCAGGCTGTTCTTGGAGTTTTTGGCGCAGCCCGCCAGGCATTCGCCGCAGTATTCGCAGCCGGTGCGCGGGGGGCCCTTTCCATCGAAAAAAGGATCGGGTACGGTGGTTCCGGGGTTCCCGAAGTAGATGCCGTTTCTCACCGGACCGAAGGTCCCTTCGGCTCCCATGAGCCTTGCGGCTTTTTTCAGGTGCCCGTCCATGAGGTCCAGGCGCGGGTTCCTTGTCACCCCCAACATGCCTTCGGCTGTTTCGTAGTGGGGCGCGAGTTCCCCCTGCCAGTCCGGGGAAAGGTCCCGCCACGCCGGGTCGTTGAAAAAGGCCGCCTTGGGCCGCAGAAGCACCGCCGCGTAGACCAGGCTTCCGCCCCCCACCCCCACGCCCCCCACGATTATCACGTGCCGGAAAACGTGCTGCACGAAATAACCGCGCATCCCAAGGGGCGGCATCCACAGAAAGCGCTTCAGATTTCCTGCGGCGGCCTCCATGTCGGATGGCGTCACGTCCCGGCCCTGTTCCAGGACCGCCACCCTGTATCCCTTTTCGGACAGGCGCAGGGCTGAAACGCTTCCGCCGAAGCCGCTGCCGATTACCGCGTAATCGTAATGATCCATAAGGTTGTGATTTTCCTGTGAGTTGGCGAAAGGTTGGCTTTAGGCCATTGATTGACCGCCGGGTCGGCCTGAATTTGAAAAAGATGTTTCGGGATAACATCCCGTTCCGTCGGCTTTTTTGCAGGAAACCAAGGCCGGGATCGGGGGGAATGAAACCGTAATGCCGTGTGACTATATAGATGCCGAATTATTTTGCTTGTGTCAACACGCTTGTCGGGATAATGATTCCCCGGTCTTTTTTGATGAGGCGAAAAGGGGGCGGCCCTTAAAAAGGAAAGCGCCCCCGGCCATGCGCAAAAAAGGATTTGGTGTTGACTTGGCCACAAGGCTTTGGTATGGGCAACAGTCCCCTTCGGGATTGAAAGGCAGTGAAAGGCCAAATGGGCCGGGAAGACGAAAAAAGGCAGTTTTACCGGGACCTTGCTTTCATAAGCACGGCGGGGCTGTCATTCGGCTTTTCCATAGCCATCGGCCTTTTTATAGGGATATGGCTGGACAAGAGCGTTTTCGGCACTTCCCCGTGGTGCACCCTGATCTTTCTGGGCTTCGGGATCGCGGCGGGCTACCGGAACCTCTGGCTGATATACACGCGGGCCAGGAAGTTGGACACCCAGGAAAAAAAATGACCCTGCCCGGTTTGCGGCAGGGCCACAGGGCTTATTGATGCAAAAGGCGCAAGACGAAAAACCGGCAAGCCGGGACGGAGCGGAGGAGAGAATCTATTCCTTCGTGACAAGGTCCAATCCCTTCATTCTTGGAGGGGCGGCCCTGTGCGCCTTCGTGTTCGCCCCGCCCAGGTTTTTTCTGGGGGTCCTTCTGGGCGGCCTGATCGTGACCGTCAATTTCGCGCTTTTGTTCCGCACCCTTAAAAAGGCGCTGGCCCCGGGCAACACCCAAGGATACGCCCCGGTGCTGGCCAAGTATTATCTGCGCTTCATGGCAAGCGCCATCATCATTTTCGTTCTTATGGCCACCCGCATCGTCCACCCCATCGGCCTCATCCTTGGCCTTTCCGTGGTGGTGGTGAGCATAGTGGCCGCATTGGTTAATGAATTGAAATTTCATTCGGTGAAGGAGGCTGGCTGACGTGGAGCATCCGTATCTGTTCCTTACAAAGTTGGCGGAGATGTTCGGGGTAAGTTCCCAGACTGCTTTCGACTACAAGCACGTGTTCTATACGTGGTTCGCAATGGCGCTCATGCTGGGCTTCGGTTTCGTGGCCACCCGTGGCTTGAAGCTGGTGCCGGGCAAGGGCCAGAATTTTCTGGAACTCATCGTGGGCGGCATCGAGGATTTCATGGTGTCCGTGACCGGCGAGGAGGGCCGCTGGCTGCTCCCCATCACCGCAACGGTCTTCATCTACATTCTCGTCTGCAACCTCATGGGGCTTTTTCCGGGATTCTTTCCGCCCACCGCCGACATCAACACAACGGCAAGCTGCGCGGTGACGGTTTTTGCCGTCACCCACATCATCGGCATCAAGTATCACGGCATAAAGTACATCAAGCACTTCACCGGCCCCGTGGCGGCCCTCATCCCCCTGTTCCTGGTGCTGGAAATCATCGGGCACTGCGCGCGGGTGCTTTCCCTCTCCTTCCGTCTTTTCGGAAACATGATGGGCCACGAACTGGTGCTGGGCATTCTTTTCATGCTGGCGGGCGCGTTTTTCGCCCCGCTTCCCATCATGGCCCTGGGCGTCTTCGTGTCCCTGGTTCAGGCCTTCGTGTTCTTCCTGCTTTCCACCATTTATTTTGCAGGGTCCATGGAGCACGCGCATTAGGATTTTTTTGGCAGCCTAAGGCCAATCGGAAAAACTGGAAACAAAGCCTGGATAAAAACGATGAAGTGCAAGGAGTGCGAAAAGCTGATGAGAGAGCGTACGCTTTTGTACGTGACCGAAATCGGCTTTGAAGCACGACACAGCAATTCGCGTTATTAGACAGGCTGGCATTGCGGTACGGGTTTTTGGAAGAAGCCCGCAGAAAAAACATAATCGTTAAAGGAGAAGTTGATCAATGGAACAATCAGTCAATGCTTTGAGCGTGCTCATCGCCGCCATGACGGCGGCAGGTTTCGGAATCGCAATCGCGGCTTTCGGCTGCGGCATCGGCCAGGCTCTTGGTCTGAAGGCCGCCGTTGAGGGTATCGCCCGCAATCCCGAGGCTTCGGGCAAAATCATGACCACCATGCTTATCGGTCTGGCCATGATCGAGTCTCTTTGTATTTACGCTCTGGTCGTCGCGCTGCTTCTCATCTTCGTGGCGCCCCAGGGTGTTGATCTCAAGGCTCTGGTTGCAGGTTAAGACGCCCGTGCGGACGGGGTTCGTCCCCATCCGCACCCGCATCTGAAAAAAAAGGCCGCCGGGAGTAGTCCTCCCGGCGGCCTTTTTTTTGTGAATCCTGCGTAAAAACGCGAACTGCTGTGTCGTGCTTCAAAGCCGGCTCCGCCACGTACTTTCAGCACGCTTGCTCGTCGGCTTTTCGCTCTCCTTGCATTTCATCGTTTTTACGCAGGATTCACGCTTCTGCATAAAAAAATGCGAACAGATGCGTTACGCTTCAAAGCTCCGCATTGCGCCAAAAGCACACCTTCTTTTCTGTCTGTCTTTCTTGCATTTTATGGTTTTTGCGCATAAGTTACATTCCTGCCTTTCAGATTGCCACCAATCAACAATGAGGACTGCCCCACATGAACCTCGGCACTTTTTTAAGAAAAAAGGCGGTTTCAGGCGAACTTTCTCGCCTTGTGGACTCCATGCCCCTTTCCGTTGGCTCACTGGGCTACGACCCCTGGGGCTTCAACACCGAAGACGCCAAGGTGGGGCTCACGGTTCTCAAGTGGTTTTTCGACAACTATTTCCGGGTGACCGTGCACGGGCTGGAAAATGTACCCACAACCGGCCCCCTTCTGGTGATTCCCAACCATGCGGGCCAGCTTCCCACCGACGGCATGATGATAGGGGTGGCCCTGGCCACCAACCCCGACGGCCCCCGCGCGGCAAGGGCCATGGTGGAGCGCTTCGCCTTTCACCTTCCCTTTGTGGGCAACACGCTGAATCGCGTGGGGGCTGTGGTGGGCGATCCGGTGAACTGCATAAGGATGCTGAACCGGGGCGAGGCCGTGATCGTTTTCCCCGAAGGCGCTCGCGGCGGCGGCAAGGTCTGGGCCAAGCGATACCAGTTGCAGGGCTTCGGAAACGGCTTCATGCACATGGCCCTTGAAACCGGCGCTACCATTGTACCCGTGGGTGTGGTTGGCTCCGAGGAGACAATGCCCGCGCTGGTGAATTTAAAGCCCCTGGCGAAAATCCTGGGCTGGCCGTCCTTTCCCCTCACCATTCCCTTTCCGCTTCCAGCCCGGTTCATCATCAATTTCGGCGAGCCCATGCGTTTTTCCGGCGACGTGGAAAGCGAGGAGGACGTGGCGAAAATGGTGCAGCAGGTGAAGGACGAGGTGAGGCGGCTGGTGGACAAGGGGCTTGCAGAGCGGAAAAAGATATATTGATGGCTTGTTTGATATTTTCGATGGGAGGGTTTTGCCCTGGGAGCGCGGGCGTCCCGCCCGCTTTTATAACCAATGCGGGCGGGACGCCCGCGCTCCCAGGGAAACCGTTTTCGACCGCTTTTGAGAAACCCGTGCGGATAATTCGAGGAAAAAGCCATGAAATACGCAGAGGCTCTTAAGTGGAGCGACGAGATCGAGACGGTGGAGCCGGGCTCCGAAGCCGAAAAGGCCGCCATGGAGCGGTTTAAGGCGTATTTTTCATCGGTGAACGAAGCCACGGTCCACGCCATGACCCGCCAGCTTTACGCGGACCATGTCTATTTCAACGACACCCTTAAAACATTCATGCGGGCCGCAGACATAGAGCGCTATTTTGCCCGCACTTCAAGGATGCTTTCGGTTTTTTCCGTTACCCTGGACGGCGTTGCCCGCACCGGCAAGGATTACTACGTGTGCTGGACCATGGAGATAAGGTTTCGGCGCATCCGCAAGGACAGATCATACGTGTCCCACGGCATGAGCAGGATTAGGCTCGATAAAGACGGCAGGGTGGTCCTTCACCAGGATTTCTGGGACTCGGCCAAAAACTTCTTCGGCCACATCCCGGTTTTAGGAGCCGCCATAAAGCTCACCAGGAGAATGGTGTGAGAGCGTAGGATAATCAGGAAAAAAGCCGGTTAAGCCAGGAAACGAATACTGCGGCGCTTGGGGTGTTCGGATCGAGGTACTTTGCGGTTATGGAGGTTCCCAGGGGTTTGCCCGGTTCCTCCTGCCACGCAAGCCAGGTGTGGATAAGGGCCTTTGGGCGCTTGGGATCGGAAAATTTGCGCTCTCCCTGTGGTATGCCATCGATGCTCGCTTCGGCGTGAGCAAAAAGCGGGGAGCCTTCCGGGACCAGAACTCGAAGAAAATCCTCAAGGATGCCGTTGGTGCGGTTATCCGGCATTATCCAGACGCCGAAACGGGGAAGCAGGGAATCTTCGGTCGGCTCAACGACTGTGCCATCCGGCGATGGGTTGACCGGCACTGAAATGTAACCATTTGTTACAAGGATGTTACGGATTGACTGCCAGCGGGCGGCAAGGTTGGCGTCGGCGTCAACCACTACCCCCACCTGCCCTTCCTGCGCTGATTTGAGACGAACGGGAAGGGCCTCCAACAGATTATCTATTCCCTCGCAGTCCTTGATTTTTTCGATATGCGGCCCTTGGAGATTTCCGCACAGGTGCTTTACCACGTACTCGTCATCCTTGCCTTCAACCAGTAGAATCTGTTTGGCGGCCATTTTCAGCGCACCTCAATGCGTTCGCGGGTGACAACGGCAAGTTCGTCCTCACGGAACAGTGTGGGGATGATCCTGTCGTCCTTGCGGTAGAGGCGCACCAGCACCCCCTCTTCGGGGTCTTCGGCGGCGGCTTCCTGGAAAGCCTCTATTGCGTCCCAACTGTGGGTTGTGGCGAAAACCTGTATATCAAGCCGCCTTGCCAGCTCGAAGACCAGCTTCCAGGCTTTCGGCTGCACCGAGTAGTGAAGCCCGTTTTCGAACTCGTCTATCAATAATATCCCGCCCTTGGCGTTCACCAGCATCAGAATCATCTGGAAAAGCCGATTCATGCCGTCGCCAAAGGAGCGCAGGGGAACCGGGCGGGACATGCCTTCGGCGCGGGTAATGGCTTTGCGACCTATAGCGGAATTTTCTTCGCCAACCATGGAGATAGCTGAAATTTTTGGATCAATTATTTTCAAAGCATCAATGACGTCTTTTTCAAGTTCCGATAAAGCCACATTGTCCCAAAGTTGCCCAACAATTCCAGGAATATCTACCCCAACCGGACTTAAATAAAGGCAAGGCATTGGTTGCTCATCCAATTTTTCATAACCACTGGAAGACCAATAATCAAAGGATGAATTCCAAATTGAGTCTGTCAGTGGAACCATATGGGGAGTGTCGTTGATGGATATTTCGAGTCCTGGACGTTTGCCTATAAGGACACGTAACTGTACTAAATCTTGTATTGTATCATTATTTTTTTGAGGTTCTGTAACTGGGAGCCAAGTTGGCTTTATCAATATTTTCATATTGTAATCAATGCCACTTGAGTCAATAACTATTGAATTCAATTTTTCTGAAAATTTTGGGAATCCGATAAAGAGGCTCGTTAAATAAAAAGAACCATCAGCTTCTATTGGCTTTATGTTTCCAAAAATCGGCTCAATTATTTCTTCCCGATATTTAAGAATGGAACGGATGACAGCGAGTGACGCTTTTGAAGCCAACAGCCTTATCGCCTCCAGCACCGTTGATTTTCCGCTGTTGTTGCGGCCCGTTATCAGGTTCACCCGGCCAAGGCCGTTAAGCTCCATCTTTTTGATGGCGCGGAAATTTTCGATAACGAGGTTTTCGATCTTCGGCTTCATGGCCCTGCTCCCCTGGGTAAAGCGACGGTCAATGTGCTGTTTTCAGGAGAATATCCCATCCTGCGGCTCCTTTCAACGCTTTTTCTGCATGTAGTACAGTATGGGCACCGTCATGCGGGAAAAGATCAGGGAGGCCATTTCCCCGAACATGAGGGAAACCGCAAGGCCCTGGAAAATGGGGTCGAAAAGTATCACCCCCGCGCCCACAACAACTGCGGCGGCGGTTAGGAGCATGGGCCGGAAGCGCACCGCGCCAGCGTCTATCACGGCTTGGTCTAAGGGCATTCCCTCGGAAACCCGAAGCTCGATGAAGTCCACAAGTATTATGGAGTTGCGGACGACTATTCCAGCGCCCGCTATGAAGCCGATCATGGAGGTTGCGGTGAAAAAGGCCCCAAGCGCCCAGTGGGCGGGCAGAATGCCGATAAGCGAAAAGGGGATGGCCGCCATTATCACTATGGGCGTTAGGAAGCTCTGGAACCAGCCGGTCACCAGGAAGAAGATGAGGATCAGGACGGCGGCGAAGGCGATGCCAAGGTCGCGGAAGACCTCGTAGGTTATGTGCCACTCGCCATCCCACTTCATGGCGTATTTTTGGTCGCTTGTCGGCAGGCTGGCCGTGTGCTGGCGCATGGCGTAGCCTTCGGGGAGGACCATCGCCTTTATTTTTTCGGCGAGGCCAATAATGGCGTAAACCGGGCTTTCCTTGGCCCCGGCCACGTCGCCTGTGACGTAGACCACGGGCATCAGGTTCTTGTGGTAAATTGCCTCGTCGCGTTCAAGAACCACCGGCTTCACAAGGGCTGAAAGGGGCACCATGGATCCGTCTGCGGCGGTGAGTTTGAGGCTCGTTAAGCGGTTTACGTCGGTGCGCTCGGAAAAGGGCAGGACAACCGTTATGGGCAGGTCCTCGCGCTCCATCGGCTTGTGAACGAGCCCTGCCTGAGCGCCCTTTTCGGCCAGGGAAATCGCCGCCACCACCCTCTGGGCCGCTATGCCGTGGAGGGCCGCCTTTTCCTGGTCCACAACGAAAACCAGGCGCTTCTGGTCGTCCTCCATGTAGGTGTCCGCGTCAACCACGCCAACAGCCTCGTCGAAGATTTTCAGAAGGTCCTTTGCTATCTCCTTCTGGCGCTTGTAATCCGGGCCGTAAACCTCGGCCACCAGGGTCGATAGCACGGGCGGGCCGGGCGGCACCTCGGCAACCTTCACCCGCGCCCCGTATTTTTTGGCTATGGCGATCATGGGCGGCCTGGCCCTTTTGGCCACCTCGTGGCTGGGCTGGCTCCTTTTCTGCTTTTCTGCCAGATTCACCTGTATTTCCGCCACGTTGGTTCCGCTTCTCAAATCATAGTGGCGCACAAGGCCGTTGAAATTGAAGGGCGCGGCGCATCCGGCGTAAACCTGATAATTTTCCACCTCGTTCATGCGGCCAAGGTATTCGCCCATTTCAAGGGCGCAGGCCGTTGTGGTTTCAAGGGTGGCGCTTTCCGGCATGTCCAGGATCACCGAAAATTCGCTCTTGTTGTCAAAGGGGAGCATCTTAACCGTGACCAGCCCCAAGGCCACCATGCTCATGGCTCCAAAAAGCAGCAGGATCACCACCAGGAGGAATGTCCACCGGATTACGGGCCTGTGGATCAAAGGCCCCATCGCTTTTCTGTAGAGCCTCGTGGACCAGTCCTCGCTTTCGGTGTGATGCCCGGTGCCTATGCGCGGCAAAAGCCGCAGGGCCGCCCAGGGGGTGACGATGAAGGCCACCAGGAGCGAAAAGATCATGGCCGCAGTGGCACCCACCGGGATGGGGCGCATGTAGGGTCCCATGAGGCCACCCACCGCCGCCATGGGAAGGATTGCCGCAATAACCGTGAGAGTGGCCAGAATCGTGGGGTTGCCAACCTCGTCAACCGCCTTTAACGCCACCACGCTTCCCGGAAGGTTGCGGTTTTCGGGAAGCCTGAAGTGGCGCACCATGTTTTCCACCACCACGATGGCGTCGTCCACCAGGATGCCGATGGAAAATATGAGGGCGAAAAGGGTGATGCGATTCAAGGTGTAGCCGTAGAGATAGAACATGAAAAGGGTGAGCGCCAGCGTGACGGGTATCGCCAGGAGAACGACGCCCGATTCCCGGCGGCCCAGGGTGAGAGCCACCAGAATGGTGACCGAAAGCACCGCCAGAAACATGTGGAACAGAAGCTCGTCGGATTTTTCCCTGGCCGTGTTCCCGTAGTTGCGGGTTATGCTGACCTCGATGTTGCCGGGGATGACCTCGCCCTTCAGCTCCTCCACCCTCTTTAATATGTTGTTCGCCACAGATACCGCGTTTTCACCCTTGCGCTTGGCAACCGAGAGGGTGACTGCCGGTTCCACGCCGTTTCGGACCTCTTTTTCCGATTTTTCACCGGCGGGGCCATTGCCCATGAAAACGTACTGGGAAGGCTCCTCCGGGCCGTCAATAACCCTTGCCACGTCCTTCACGTAAACGGGCTTTCCCGCGTAAACCCCCGCCACCACGCTTTCCACGTCCCGGGCGTCCTTCAAAAACGAGCCCGCGTGAACCTGGATTTCGCCTTCCGGGCTTGGAAAGGAGCCCGCGCCGGTTTCCTGGTTGGCTGCGGCGAGTATGGCCGGAATGGTATCGGGGCTTACGCCGTAAGCCGCAAGCCTTGCCGGGTCCAGAAGAACGCGCAGCGTCCGGCGGGCTCCGCCCGTAATGGTTGTGATGGAGACGTTGGGCGCGCGCTTGATGCGGGTTTCCACCTCCGCCGCCACCCGGCGCAGGGTGAAGTGGTCGGCGTCCTTTGAATGAAAGGTGAGGGCCAGGATCGGCACGTCGTCGATGTAGCGGGGTTTGACCAGGGGCTGGGAAACGCCTGCGGGAATCCTGTCGTAGTTGGCGAGCAGCTTGGATTGAAGCCTTACTATGCTTCTTTCCTCGTCCTGGCCGACTTTAAAGCGCACCACGGCCATTGAGGAGCCGGGGCTCGACGTGGAATAGACGTACTCCACCCCCGGAATCTCCCACAGTAGCTTTTCCATGGGGTTGGTGACGCGCTCCTCCACCTCCTTTGCCGAGGCGCCGGGCATGGAGACGAAAACGTCCACCATTGGGACTATGATCTGGGGCTCCTCCTCACGGGGCAGTCTTACAACCGCGAAATAGCCCAGAAGGAGCGATGCCGCCACGATAAGGATCGTGAGCTTGGAGTTGATGAAGGCTTTGGCGATTACGCCCGCAGGGCCTAAGGTTTGCTTCATCTTGCGGCCTCCACCTTTTCGCCGTCGGAAAGCCCGGCGGGCGGAGCCGCCACGTAGCGGGTTCCTTCGGAAAGTCCGGAGACTATCTCCGCCCTGCCGTCGCCCGTGGCCCCCACCCGCACCATGCGAAGGCGGGCCGCGTTCTTTCCGTCCACCACGAAAAGGGCCTCAAGCTGGCCGTGGCGCACCACGGCGGACTCCGGCACCGTGAGAACCCGGGCGGACTTTACGGGGATATCGGTTCTTGCAAACATGCCGGAGCGCAGGGCCGGGTCTTTCGGAAGATCGGCCTGGACCGTCACCGTGCGGCTCTTCTCGTCGGCTGAGGGCAGTATGGCCCGGATAACGGCGGTGTAAGGATCGGCTGAAGCGCCCGAAACCGACACCGCAAGCCTCTGGCCGACCGCCAGCGAACCTGCCAGTGATTCGGGAACACCTATGTCCGCCCTCTGGCCCGAAAAGCTCTCAAGCGCCAGGAGGGGCGCTCCCGGCGAGGCGAGGTCGCCCGCCGACACGTATTTTTTGGTCACCACCCCGTCGTAGGGGGCGCGGACCTGGGCGTCCCGCACGCTCACCCCCACTTCGGCCTGTCCGGCCACCGCCTGGCCGATCCTTTGCGAAGCCGCGTCCACCGAGGCTTTTGCCTGGTTCACTGCCGCTTCGGCATTATCGCGCGAAGCTTTCGCCTGGTCGAATTCCTGGAAGCTCACCAGATGATCGGCGTGGAGCTTTTCAAAGCGCCTGAAGGTGGCCTCGGCCAGCCGAAACTGGGCCCTGGCGGATTCCAGGGCCGAAAGGGCCGCGTTTTTGGCCTGCCGGGCCTCGGCAACGGCGGCCCCGGCTTTCTGGGCGGAAGCGTCGATCGCGGTGGGATCGATGAAGACGAGAACCTCGCCCGCCCGCACCCGGCTTGCCTCCTCCACCGTAACAGAGGTGATCACGCCCATGATCTTGGCCGAAAGCGTGGAGGCTTCCCTGGCCCTCACCGTGCCCACAACCTGGATGGTTCCGGTCGAATCCGCAGTAGCGGCGGTTTCAATTTTAACGGACTTGGGAGGTGAAGTCGGGGCATCCGAGACGCCGGGTTCTATTTTGTCGTGGCAGGCGGTAAAAACCGAAAGGGCCATTATGGCCGCCATTGTCAGAACCGGGCTTTTGCGCATGGGCATGGAAAGGTCCTCCAAATTGCATGATCGGCATTCAAACAATGCACATATACGAATCGGCCACAAGTTTAATCACTTGAGTAGGTTTTGCAAGGAATAAAAATGAAAATCATTTCTATTTTGTTTTCAGACAGGGCAACAATGGTGAACGGGTTCCATATACCAGTTTTTTTTGCGGCAAACAAGGCGGTTGGGGGGATCGGCAGAGGGGCCGGGCAGGTTTCAGCGGTCGGACAAAAAGATTATCACCGCAGAGCTTACGATCAGAACCACCGTAATGATGGCGAGGGTTTCAACAAGGTTTTCAAGAAAAAAGTCCACAGCGGCTCCGGGTTTTTCGGTTAGAGGTCTTTGCGGCCTACAATTGTAGCCGTCAAGCAGAGTTGGTATGTAGAATGCTGTTTCCTATGCGGGCGGGACGCCCGCGCTCCCAGGGGCGACGGTCAGAATTTGGTTTCAAGGCCGTCCGCCAGAACCCTGAGGGCAATGGCCTTGGCCTTTATCACGGCTTCCTCCCTAGTGTTTCCATAAGCCAATGCCCCAGGGATGTCCATCACCTCGGTATCCATCGCCCGTCGTCTTCCCGGTCGGTCTTGATTCTCATTTCAAACGCCTTCCGTTCGAATTTATCAGCTTTTCAGCCCGACTTTCTTCATCATGCCGGAAACGCCCTTTTTCGTCAATGCAGGTTTTGTTCTTCTGCTTCCCCGGCGTGGTTTTGGGTTGACAAAGATTGACCGATTTAATAAAGCCTGTACGTTATTTTAAGGGAAGAATAGGAAAAAGGGAAGGCAATCTCCCCTTAGTTAGACATAAAACTTAAAAAAATCAAGATGTTGTGTTCCGAGAGGAGGTGGCTGGAACCTAGCTGCCACGGCAAGTCGAGGCGTAATCAAAGCTGTTTTAATTTCACATCAACTGGAGGGAAACGATGGCGAAACACGCAACTCCCTTGTTGGACCAACTGGAGAGCGGCCCGTGGCCGAGCTTCGTGTCCGACATCAAGCAGGAGGCTGAAAGCAGGAAGTCCAAGGTCGGTAAGGTGGAGTTCCAGGTTGCAGTGGACACCCCCGAAGACATTCTGGGCATTTTGGAGCTTTCCTACAAGCATGGCCGCACCCACTGGAAGCACGGCGGAATCGTGGGCGTGTTCGGTTACGGCGGCGGCGTCATCGGCCGCTACTGCGACCAGCCCGAAGCATTCCCCGGCGTGGCCCATTTCCACACCATCCGCGTTAACCAGCCGGGCGGCAAGTTCTACTCCACCGAGTTCCTGAAGGGCCTTTGCGACCTGTGGGAACTTCGCGGATCAGGCATCACCAACATGCACGGCTCCACGGGCGACATCGTTCTCATCGGCACCCAGACCGAGCAGCTCGAAGAGTTCTTCTATGATCTGACCCACAAGTTCAACCAGGACCTGGGCGGCTCAGGCTCCAACCTGCGCACCCCCTCCGACTGCATCGGTTCGGCCCGCTGCGAATACGCCTGCTACGACACCCAGGCCCTTTGCTACGCGCTGACCATGGAATTCCAGGACGAACTTCATCGCCCGGCCTTCCCCTACAAGTTCAAGTTCAAGTTCGACGGCTGCCCCAACTGCTGCGTGGCCTCCATCGCCCGAAGCGACATGAGCTTCATCGGCACCTGGCGCGACAAGATCAAGGTTGACCAGAAGACCGTTGCCGCTTACGTTGGCGGCGAAGTTCCGCCCAACGCAGGCGCGCACTCCGGACGCGACTGGGGCAAGTTCGACATCGTAAAGGAAGTCGTGAATCTTTGCCCCACCGGCTGCATGGCATACGAAGGCGGCAAGCTTCTCATCAACGACCGCGAGTGCACCCGGTGCATGCACTGCATCAACGTCATGCCCAAGGCCCTGCGCATCGGTGACGATCGCGGCCTTTCCATCCTGGTGGGCGCAAAAGCCCCCATCCTCGACGGCGCGCAGATGGGTTCGCTCCTGGTTCCCTTCATCAGCGTCGAAGACCCCTATGACGACATCAAAGACGTCATCGGAAAAGTCTGGGACTGGTGGATGGAAGAAGGCAAGAACCGCGAGCGGCTGGGCGAGCTCATCAAGCGTCAGGGTTTCCAGAAGCTTCTGGAAGCGACCGACATTACGCCCGTTCCCCAGCACGTCAAAGAGCCGCGTTCCAACCCCTACATCTTCTGGAAAGAGGAAGAGGTCGAGGGCGGCTGGCAGCGTGACATCAACGAATTCCGCAAGGATCACAACAGATAGGGGGTGTCCCAATGGCGTTTGTTTCCTCAGGCTATGATCCCAAAGAGCCCATGAAGGGCCGTATTACAGACATCGGTCCCCGTCACTACGATGACTTTTATCCGCCCGTCATCGCAAAGAACAAGGGCAAGTGGCTGTATCACGAAATCCTCGAGCCCGGCGTTCTGGTCCACGTGGCCGAGGGCGGCGACGAGGTTTACACGGTCCGCGTCGGCGGCGCACGCCTCATGAGCGTCACCCACATCCGCGAAGCATGCGAAATCGCCGACAAGCATTGCGGCGGCTATCTCCGCTTCACCACCAGGAACAACATAGAGTTTCTGGTGGACAAGAAAGAGAAAGTCGCGGCGCTTAAGGCCGATCTCATGAGCCGCAAGTTTGAGGGCGGTTCCTACAAGTTTCCCGTCGGCGGCACCGGCGCCGGCATCACCAACATCGTCCACACCCAGGGCTGGCTCCACTGCCACACCCCGGCAACCGACGCTTCCGGCCCCGTGAAGGCTGCAATGGACGTCCTGTTCGAGGATTTCCAGAGCATGAGGCTTCCGGCGCACCTTCGCGTGTCTTTGGCCTGCTGCCTCAACATGTGCGGCGCGGTTCACTGCTCCGATATCGCCATCCTGGGCTATCATCGCAAGCCGCCCATGCAGGATCACGAGTACCTTGACAAGATGTGCGAAATCCCTCTTGCCATCGCGGCCTGCCCCACCGCCGCCATCAAGCCCACCAAGCATGAAATGCCGGACGGCACCAAGCTGAACTCGGTGGCCATCAACCAGGAACGCTGCATGTTCTGCGGCAACTGCTACACCATGTGCCCCGCTCTTCCTCTTGCTGACAAAGAGGGCGACGGTATCGTCATCATGGCCGGCGGCAAGGTGAGCAACCGCATTTCCGCTCCCAAGTTCTCCAAGGTTGTCGTGGCCTTCATTCCCAACGAAGTGCCCCGGTGGCCCTCCACCACCAACGTCATCAAGAAGATGGTGGAAGCCTACGCGGCAGGCGCCAACAAGTACGAGCGCCTTGGCGAGTGGGCCGAGCGCATCGGCTGGGAGCGTTTCTTCGAGAAGTGCGAGCTGGAATTCACCCATCATCTCATCGATGATTTCCGTGATCCGGCTTATTATACGTGGCGTCAGACCACCCAGTTCAAGTTTTAACGCCTGTCTAAAAACGCGAACTGCTGTGTCGAGCGTCAAAACCAATTTCGGTCACGTACAAAAGCGTACGCTCCCTCATTGGTTTTTAGCTCTCCTTGCATTTCATCGTTTTTAACCAGGCTCTGGGTGTGCTTTAAAGATCATGATTACTTGCGGCGCGGGCATGGGGGAGAACCTTCCCCGGCCCGCGCCGGAAGCGCTTTTGCGGCGGGCGGGAAAAGATGCCCCTTGGGGCATGAAGCCGCAAGACCCTTTGCGGTGCGGAAGTTGAAAGATTTTTGCACCGTGCCAAACGAGAGGCGGGAAGCCCATGGAACTGGAAGCCGCGAAAAAGTTGATAGTCGAGACCCTGGAAGGCAAAAAGGGCAAGAGCAAGTTCTATCTCAAGGACTTCTATGCCATGTTCGACGACATGGGGCCCAGGGAAGTCAAAAAGATCGTAAACAACATGGTGACCGAGGGAATCCTTGAGTACTGGTCCTCCGGCTCCACCACCCTCATCGGTCTCAAGGGCGTCGGCAAGCAGGCGGCAGCCGAGAACGAAGACTGATAGCGGTTTTGCCGGTTATCCGGCCTTGCGGGGAGATTGGCCTTTTCACGCGAAAAGGGGCGGTCTCCCCGTTTGTTTTTTTGAGGCACCGGGCCGCCCCGGTTTTTCCCCGGAAACGGCTCAATTCCGCCGAATATGCCTGTTGGCCCTCGCACATCCCAAACTGTTCGATTTTACCACATGTTGAACAGGCTTTACTTTTTGAACATGAATGGATTACTATAAAAGGACTCCCTCCGCTGGCCCCAGGAGGCATGAGTCGCGGCGCAAGGCCTTTCCCACGGGGCGATCCGGCAACTGTCAAGATGGAAAAAGAACGGACATTCGATTCAAAAACGCCAGCGTCCGCATCCGGGAAAAAAGAGCGGACCGGCCCCGCCCGCAGAAGGCGCGATGAACCCCTGCAGCCCAAGGGCCGGGTCAGCCGGGACCGGATACTTTCTGCGGCCCGCACGGTTTTCGCCCGCCAGCCCTACAACGCGGCAAGCCTTCGGGCCATAGGCAAGGAGGGGGGCTTTGATCCGCCCCTCATCCATTATTACTTTCCCACCAAGGCCGACCTTTTCGACGCCGTGGTGGAAAACGTCTTCAACCGGATGTTCCAGGCCCAGCTGGCCTGGTATGACGGGCTGGATTATTCGGAACCCGGAAAAGCCCTTACCGACTTCATGGGCCGGGTCTTCGACCACTATCAGACAGACCCGGAATCATACCGCATAATTTTCATAAACATGGCCGTGATAGACGGCAGCGAGCAATTGCCAGGAATGGACAGGGTGGCCGGAATCCTGGCGGCCCTTGGCCAGACCCTTTTCGCGCGCGTGCCCTTTTCCGGAGGAGCCGAGGAAACGGTCTTTTTCATCCACACCTTCATGAATTTCATTCTGCTCTACCTGGGCTCAGCCCCGTGCAAGGGGATGGTTCTCGGCATGGACCACATGGGGCCCGAATACCGCGACTGGGTGATACGGGCCCTGACCTTCCTTTTTCAGCCTGTGCTGGAAAAATACCTGCCAGCCGCCCGAAAATAAAAAAGGGTGAAACCGCAATGATAAGCGGATTCACCCTTACAGGCTCTCGAAAAACGCGATCCGGCCCATAGGCCGGTTTTTTTTGCATCAGCCGTTTTGACGGTAAAACAGGCTGGGGCCTTCCAGAACCCCGCAGTCGGCCTCCCAAAAAATTTTACGGCATTTTTCCGCGTCGGCCCCGCGCCCCTTTTCGGTTTCCTTTTCCGTGTCTCGCGGGTTCGCCCCGATTTCCGCCCACAGAAGGTTCGCGCCCGCCAAAGCCCCTATCACGCAGGGTTCGTGGGTGCAGTTTCCCGTAACGCTCCGGGGCATACCAAGCCTTGTGACCGCAACTATCTGGGCCATCCTAAGCTCGGAGATCATCCCGAATTCAAGAGCCATCCGGGTTCCGGGGATGCTGATGCGCCTGGCCGCGCCGCTGTAGGCCGGGGAAATCGAGGCCGTGAAGGCGATCATGGCGGCCAGTTCCTCGTTTGTATGCTCCGGCCCCACCGGCTCCACGCAGGTTCCCACGATTAGACCCGCCTCCTGAAAGGCGTCGATGCTTTTTTTGCGAAGAAGCGGGTCAATGGCGGTGTCAACCCCTTCGCGCAGGCGCATGGCGTGGTAAACCCCGGAAAAGCCCACGTCCTTCAGCATTTTTGCTTCTGCTGGCGTCCGGTCCCCCACGTTGGCGATTAGCACGGTTTCGGGCCGGATGTTTTTTTTCACCTCCCGGCCCATTTCAAGGAATTTGCCGAAATCGTACTGGGCCGTGGTCATCATGTAAACCGCATTGACGCCTTCGGCTTCGAGCCTTTGGGCGCTTTTGACCGCGAGTTCCGGCGAAAGCTCGAAGGATTCGGTAAAAACCCGGTTGACCGCAGCAAAGGAGCAGAATTGGCACTGCTTGGGGCAGGGCGCAAGATTCAAGGCAAACTGCCCGTGGACCTCGGCCCGGCCCCTGTCAAGTTCGCCGGTGATTTTCCTGGCCTGGGCCATGACGGCGAGACTCTGGGGCGAAGATGGCGGAAGGGCCAGAAGCTCCGCCAGTTCATTTTCGCAAAGAACCTCGCCCGCCCTGGATTTTTCCAGCAGAAAGTCAATGCCGGCCACGTTTTCCCCTATGGATTTTTTAGGATTATCGGTCTTCCTAATGATCCGATCCCAACAGGCCGATGAAAAACGATGAGCCGCAAGGCGTGCGAAAAGCCATAAGAGCCGTGCGTACTAAGGGTACGTGCGGAATTGGCTTTGAAGCAGAACACAGCGGATCGCGTTTTTCGACGGCCTGTTATCTCGCAGCCATGCGGATGGCGGCATCCAGCCGTATGGTCTCGCCGTTCAAAAGCCGGTTTTCGGCGATGTGGAGTGCCAAGGCCGCGTACTCCGAGGGCTGGCCCATGCGCTTGGGGAAGGGCATCATCTGGGAAAGGGCCTCCACCGCCTTTTCGGGAAGCCCCGCCATCATGGGGGTCCAGAAAATTCCAGGGGCGATGGTCATGACCCTTATGCCCACGTCGGCGAACTCGCGGGCCAGGGGGAGGGTTAGGCCGGCCACTGCGGCCTTGGAAGCGGCGTAGGCGGCCTGCCCCACCTGGCCTTCAAAGGCGGCCACCGAAGCGGTATTGATTATGACGCCGCGCTCGCCGTCCGGGCCGGGCTCGTTGGCCGTCATTTTTTCAGCGGCAAGGCGGCAGACGATGACCGTTCCGAAAAGGTTGATGCGCACCACCCTTTCGTAGACGTCCATTGGGATGGGGCCTTTTTTGCCGATGAGCTTTCCGGGGGTGGCCACGCCCGCGCAGTTGACGCAGAAATTGATGGAGCCGAAGGCGGCCATTGTTTTTGTGATGGCTGCGGCCACGCTCTCCTCGCTGGTGACGTCGGTTTTGGCGAAGATGGCGTTTTCGCCCAGGGCGGCGGCGATTTCGTTACCGCGCGCCTCGTCGAAGTCCAGTATGGCGGCCTTTCCGCCAGCCGCCACAATGGCCTCCACCGTTCCCTGGCCAAGGCCCGACGCCCCGCCCGTCACAACAGCCCTGATGTCTTTGCGTTCCATTTTCGAGTCCTTTGCTTATGATTGATGAGTAAGAAACGAGACTGATGTTAATAAATTACAACCTGTTGAAAGCGAAAACTTTTCTGAAGAAATTGCATTGCATTCAATTCACGCCTTTTTACCCGCTTACCCGTAAGTCTCGGCCAGGGGGCTTGAGGGCGATGAAATGCAAGGAAGGCGAGCGAGCGGCGAGGGAGCGTACGCTTTTGTACGTGACCGAGCCGCGAGGCGATGCCTGACGCAGCAGTTCGCGCCCTCAAGCCCCCTGGGTAATTTTATCAACGACGCCGTTAAGCGCCTCCGCAAAGGGCGTGGGTGTGGCCTCGTTGGACGCGGGACGGCCCGTGTCGCAGGCCTTGACCACCGCGAGGTCAAAGGGAATGCTTCCCAGAAAGGGGATATCCGCCTCGTTTGCCGTGCGCTTTCCGCCTTCCGCGTCGCCGAACAGGGCGATCTTCTCCCCGCAGTGGGGGCAGGGAAAGGAGCCCATGTTTTCCACGAGCCCGGCGATCTTCATGTTCATTTTCTTGCAGAAATGGATGGATTTCCTTACGTCGGCGCAGGCCACCTCCTGGGGGGTGCACACGATGACGGCCTCCGCGTCGCCGATCAACTGGGCCACTGTGAGGGGCTCGTCGCCCGTGCCGGGGGGCGCGTCGATGACCAGATAGTCCAGGTCGTCCCACATAACGTCCGCGATGAACTGCCGGATGACGCCGTGCTTGGCGGGTCCGCGCCAGATGACGGCGTGATCGGCTTCGGGCATAAGGGCCTGCATGGAGACGACCTTCAAGTTCTGCGTGAAGGTGTAGGGGATGATGAGGTTTTGCGGGGTGACGTCCAGAAGGGAGTCTATGCCCATTATTTTTGCGATGGAGGGGCCGTGGAGATCGACGTCCAGAAGGCCGGTTTTGAATCCTTTGCGGGAAAGGGCCACCGCGATGTTGGCGGCTATGCTGCTTTTTCCAACGCCGCCCTTGCCGCTCATGACCAGGAGCTTGTGCTTTATGCGTCCAAGGGAGCTTTCGATGAGCTTGTCCTGAAGATCCATGGCGGCGCGGCTTCCACCGCATCCGCCCCCGTTTTGTCCTTGCTGGGCCATTTTACTCGTCCTTTTCATATTGTAAGGAAGCTCCCGCTTCCCGGCCTTTTGAGCAAGGGGGCGAAGGGGCTTCCGTATTAAAAAAGCTCGGTTTCAAACGAAACGAGCAGGCAACATCACAAATTCACGGGCTTTTGACCGGCTCGCCGGGCGCGGCGAGCAAAAAGGGGTTGTCCGTGACCCCCTGGTTGGTGATGAAGCGTTCCGGCCAAAGGGTGAGGGTTTCCCCGTTTTTTCCCGAAAACACCAGGCGGCTTTCCGCCCCGTCCGGGCTCCCGAAAAACTCCACCTTAATAACGCCTTTCCCGTCGGTGTCGTATTCGGCCTTTTGGGGAAAATCCTCCCCGGGCCTGAAAAAAAGCCTCTGGCCCCGGCTGAACAGGCCCCCTGGAATGGAAAGAATCCGGGTGTCCGGATCCTTTGGCGAGTGGGTCAAAATTCCCCTGCCGGGTTTGATCCACACCCGGAAGGCCAGGGACGAGGCCAGCGCCCGCCAGGGTATCCTCATGCCGAAAACTTTGGCTGTAATGCTTCCGTCGGCGTTTCCGCGCAGGATTTTGCCGTCTGCGGCCCACTTCACCGCCACTTGGTCGCCGTCCCCCGCAATGGTGGCCACGGGCTGGCCGAAGGGAGAGAGAAGCTCCATCCTAAGTCTGTCAGGCGG
Source organism: Deltaproteobacteria bacterium (assembly GCA_016235345.1). Lineage (NCBI taxonomy): Bacteria > Pseudomonadati > Myxococcota > Myxococcia > Deltaproteobacteria bacterium. Next base: position 92,987 of record JACRLG010000023.1, read on the forward strand.
GGCCGAAAGCCAGGCCACCCGCCCCGAAAGCGCGCCGTTTGCGTTTTCCAGCCGAAACCGCCCCACGCCCCTTCTGTCGGAAATTGCGCGGTTTTGGTCGTCAAGCCTTTCGATTAAACTTCCGGCCTCTTTCGCCGCCTCCGTATTCTTCGCCCAGGGCGCAGTGACCGAGCAGGCCGAGGCGAAAACGAAGAGGATCAACAGGAAGATTGCCTGGATTGGTCGTGCGCCGGTCATGCGATCCGGTCCTTAGTAAAAGGGGCTTTCGGGCAAATCCCTTTTTTTTAAGGGGGAATGAGCCCTCATGCATTCTTAGCATTACTATGGTTTCTGTCAAGCATTGCTCATCTTGACGTTGCACAGTATTTGCGACCTGTGCTAATAGTGTTCAGATTGGAATTCATCCGGGTTCCCGTTATTCGTTTCACCCGTAATTTACGCGGAAAAGCGGCGATGCCTTACGATTTGAACGAAATTGTGATCAAGGGCCTCATCGGGCTTGCCAAGCGGGTCGGCAGGGGCGAGAGCGCCAGAAAGGATCCGCTTTTTCTTTTGGCGGACGACCCGGGCTGCCCCCTCATACTCGCCGAGCTTCTGAGGGCCTTCCGGTCCATGACGGCCATACTTGAGGGACGGGCCCTGGAGACCGCCACCGAGCTGAAAAATCTGCGCAGCGAAAACGAGAACATGGCCCTCACCCGCGAGAAGCTCTCGGAGGCCGTGAAGAAACTCCAGGGCGCGTCCCTTGAAACCATCTACCGGCTGGTTCTGGCCGCCGAGTACAAGGACGAGGACACCAGCAGCCACATCCAGCGCATGAGCCATTATTCTGCGGCGGTAGCCAGGTCCATAGGGCTTCCGGAAAACTCGGTGGAGGAAATCCTGCACGCTTCGCCCATGCACGACGTGGGAAAGATCGGCATCCCGGACTGGATATTGCTGAAACCCGGAAAGCTCGACCCCGGCGAGTGGGAGATCATGAAGACCCACACCACCATCGGGGCCGGAATCCTGGAGGATTCCCAGTCTGAGATAATAAGGATAGCGGAGGTGATAGCCATCTCCCACCACGAAAAATGGGACGGTTCCGGCTACCCCTTCGGCCTGAAGGAGGAGGACATCCCGCTTTCGGGCCGCATCGTGGCCATCGCCGACGTGTTCGACGCCTTGACCTCCAAAAGGCCTTACAAGGAGGCGTTTTCGGAGGAGAGGGCCTTCACGATAATCTCCAAGGAAACGGGGCGTCATTTCGACCCGAAAGTGGTGGAGGCCTTCTTCGGAATCCGGGAGGAGATACTTTCCATCAGGTTGAAGTTCAAAGATACAGATTTCATGCCGCCCGCCTTCTGGCGGGGCAACAACAAGCCGGAGCTTCGATGACTACATTTTCAACAAGGCTTCCCAATCTTTCGGGAAAGGTGGTGGTGCTCTACCTCGCCAACCGCAACTACGAACACGTGGTGGTGATGGAAGACCCCATCTACGAGCTTCAGGGGGAACGCCTCTTTCTGTGCGGGTCCATTCCCGAAGGAGTGTCCCCCAACGACTGGGCCACCGGAATAAGAAGCAGCGTGGCCTGGGATCACGTGGAGGAATACCTCGTCTTCGAATCGTTGGAAGATTATCTCTCCCGCGCGGCCCTGGCCGCAGAGGAAGGCTACCTGCAGTAGGCCGCCAAGCCCAATGCCCCAAAAAAACACCTCCCTGCCCGATGAACTTTCAGCCCGCTCCGGCGATCTTTTGAGGGCCTTTGAAACCGCATGCGCCGATTCCGGCGCAGCCCCCCCGGATCACCCGCTTTGGCTTCAATCCGCAGGCGCGGTTTTCGCTGTTTCGGATTTCGCGGCCCGCTCCTTCATAAGGAACCCGTCCCTTGCCCAGGGCCTTTCGGAAAGCGGCGACCTTTATTCCCCGTCCGGGCGGTCATCCTTCACCCTAAGGGCGCAGAAAGCCGTTTCGGACGCGAAGGATTTGGGCGAAGTTGAGCTTCTGGCCTCTTTGCGCCTTTTTCGGACGCGGGAGATGCTGCGCATAGCCTGGCGCGACCTGGCGGGCCTGGCCGATGTGGACGAGACACTTGCGGAGCTCTCCTCCCTTGCGGATGAAATACTGAAGGCGGTCCAGGGGCTTTTGTACGGAAGGCTTGCGGCGAGCCTGGGACGCCCGCAGGATTCGAGCGGCAGGCCCATCGATCTGGTCTGCGTTGCGATGGGCAAACTTGGCGGCGGGGAGCTGAATTTTTCATCTGACATCGACCTCATCTTCGCTTACCCGGAAAACGGGTCCACCGAAAACGGCGGGTCCAACGAGGACTTTTTCACAAGGCTCTGCCACAATCTCACCAGGGCGCTTTCCCTCATCACCGAGGACGGCCTCGTGTACCGGGTTGACTTAAGGCTTCGGCCCTACGGGGAATCGGGCCCGGTGGCCCTATCCTTTGCGGCCATGGAGGGCTACTACCAGGAGCAGGGCCGGGAGTGGGAGCGCTACGCCTGGCTTAGGGGCCGGCCCGTCACCGGGGACCCCGCCGCAGGCGAGCGCCTGACAAGGCTTCTGACCCCCTTTGTTTTTCGCAAGTATCTCGATTACGGCGCTTTCGAGTCCCTTCGCAACATGAAGCGCATGATGGAGAGCGAGGTCCGCAAAAAGGGGCTGGCCAACGACGTCAAGATGTGCGCGGGCGGAATCAGGGAGGCGGAATTCGTCTGCCAGGCCCTTCAGCTTTTAAGGGGCGGGGTGGAGCCGACCCTTCGGGAACGGGCCATTTTGAAGCTCCTGCCCCTTCTGGCCGAAAGGGGGCTTTTGCCGGAGGAAACAAGCCTTGGGCTTTCTCAAGCCTACAGATTTTTGCGAAAGGCCGAAAACAGGCTCCAGGAGTTTTCCGATCTCCAGACCCACAGGCTGCCCGACGGCGACACCGGGAGGCTGGCCCTGGCCTTTTCCATGGGATACGAAAGCTGGCGGGACTTCCTTTCGGCCCTGGAAAGCGTGAGGGCCACGGTTCGGGAGGCCTTTGCCGACATCCTGTCCCCCCGCGCCGCATCTTCGGACAAAAGCGACCGGGAAATGTCCCTGGCCGGGGTGTGGGAAAGGCCGGATCGGGCTGACGCGCCTCTTTCGCTCTCCCGCGCCGGTTACGGCGACCCGGAAAGGGTGCTTGCGCTTTTGCGGGATTTTTCGTCAGACCCCGAAACACTGCGGGCCGGGGAAAGGGGCAGGGTCCTGGTCAACTCGCTGGTTCCGGCCCTTCTTTCCGAGGCGTCCGAGGCCGAACACCCGGAGGAGGCGCTTTCGAGAATATTGGGGCTCTTTTCCTCGATCTGCCGCCGCACCACCTATCTTTCCCTTCTGGCGGAAAATCCTCTGGTTCTGCACCACCTGGTGCGTCTGGGCGACGCAAGCCCAATGGTTAGCGACCTTGTGAAGCGTCATCCCATGCTCCTGGCCGAGCTCACCGACCCCAAGGGTGTTTACCGCCCCCCGGAGCCGGAGGACCTCAACCGGGAAATCGCCCGAAGGCTTTCGGAAATACCCGCCGACGACCTCGAAGAGCAGATGGACGCCCTTCGCGCATTCAAGCAGGTGAACGTGTTCCGGGTGGCTGCGGCTGACGTCACCGGGGCCATCTACATTATGCATGTTTCCGACCATCTCACCGAGATCGCCGAAACCGTGCTGAAAACAGCCCTCGACCTCGCCCTCAAAAGCCTTGTGGCCCGCCACGGCCATCCCAGCCTCCGCCTTAACGGAAAGCCTCACGAGGGCAGGGGCTTTTGCGTGGTGGCCCTGGGAAAGCTTGGCGGAATAGAGCTTTCCTACGGATCGGACCTGGACCTCGTGTTTCTCCACGCGGGCGAACCCGGCGGGGAGACGGACGGCGAGCGCCCTGTGGACAACTCGGTCTTCTTCGCAAGGCTCGGCCAGAAGGTGGTGCACATCCTCACGGCCCACACGGAGATGGGCTCGCTCTACGAGGCGGACATGAGGCTTAGGCCCGGAGGGGGCCAGGGAATGCTCGTAAGCCACGTGGACGCCTACGCCGAATACCAGGCGCACGACGCCTGGACCTGGGAGCATCAGGCCCTTGTCCGGGCGCGTCCCGTTGCGGGCGATCCGGTTTTGGCCGCCCGGTTTTCGGAGACGAGGCTAAGGGTTTTAAGGCAGGTGCGCGAGCCCGAAGCTCTGCGGCAGGACGTGGTCTCCATGAGAGCCGCCATGCGCCGGGAACTTCTGAAAAACGGCGGGAACGGCTTTGATCTGAAACAGGGCGAGGGCGGCATAGTGGACATCGAATTCCTGGTCCAGTACCTCGTCCTGCTGAAAGCCCCGGAATACAGGCGGCTTTGCGTGTGGACAGACAACGTGAGGATTCTGGAGGCCATCGCCGCCGTGAAGATTCTTCCCGCAGACACGGCCAGCGCCCTGAACGACGCCTACCTCGCCTTTCGCACCGAGGCGCACAGGCTGGCCCTTCTTGGGAAAAGCGCCGTAACCTCCGAGGCCAGGTTCGAGCCCTTGCGGAACAGGGTTCGGAAGGCCTGGCAGGACATTCTGGAGGACTGAGGTGAAGGGCGAGGAAAGGACCTACAGGCGGCTTTCGGCCAGGCCCGGATTGACCGGCTTCCGGGTTGTGGTGAAGGAGACCGACCTTCACGTCCAGGCGGCGCTCGACCTCGCCGACGATACGCGGGAGCTTGTCCTTCTCCATAGGGGGCACCTGGAAGCCTACATCGCCCAAAACCCGGATTTTCTCACCACCCTCGATCCCTGGCCGCTTACGGGTCCGGCTGCGTGCGTGGTGAGGCTCATGGCAGAGGCGGGCCGGGCCGCAGGTGTGGGGCCCATGGCGGCTGTGGCCGGGGCAATGGCCCAGCTTGTGGGCGAGGGCCTTTTGGGGCGCTCCCGCGAGGTGATTGTGGAAAACGGCGGGGACATCTGGGCGAAGGTCGAGGGGCCTTTCACGGTGGCCGTTCACGCCGGAAAATCGCCCCTTTCGGGAAAGGTGGGGCTCAAGGTGGACGGCCAGAGAGAGGCGGTTTCGATCTGCACATCCTCGGCCACGGTGGGCCATTCGCTGTCCTTGGGAAAGGCCGACGCCGCAGTGGTGGTGGCCCGCTCGGCGGCTCTGGCCGACGCCTGCGCCACCGCCCTGGGAAACAGGGTGAAAGACGCAGGAACCCTTGCCCCGGCACTTGAATTTGTGAGCGGCATACCGTATGTTCTGGGAGCCGTGGCCATCATCGGAGACAAAATGGCCGCGTGGGGCGGGATCGAACTTACGCCCTTAGGGCGTTAAGCTGTTATAACAGACTCCGGCGGGGATGAAGACAGAGACCCCCTATATATTCACCTTCTCAAAAAGGACCGCCATTCATGACCATCGAAAACATCATGCTGAAAAGCGTGGGAACCGTTCTGCCCGACACGCCCTTTTCGGATCTTCTGTCTACGCATCTCAAAAGCGAAAGCCGCCAGCTTTACGTGGTGGACGAAAAGGGCCGCCTTCTGGGGGTCTTGAGCAATTATGACCTGCTGAAACTCATAGCCCCGGATTACCTCGATTCCAACCTTGCCCGCTCCCTTCACGAGGATGGCCGGTTCTTCGGCGATTTTATCGAAAAGATGAAAAATAAGACCGCCAAAGACCTGATGGTGAAGGAATTCGTGGCGGTGAAGCCGGGCGAAACCGTTCTGGAGGCGAGCATTCTGATAAGGGAAAAGCGCTTCTTCGCCCTACCTGTTGTGGATGAAAACAACATCCTTCTGGGCGAGGTTGCCCGGAGCCAGATACTGGCGCACGTGGCCAGGGCCTGCGGAATCTCCTGAACGGAGGACCGGTTCAGCCCGAACATCATCAAAATGGAGATCGGGGGGCGGGCCCATTCGGTGGCGGGCCGCCCCCTTCCTCCCATCCTGCCAGAAAAATTCCGTTTCGCCTCAAGCAGTGTTTGAATAGCCAAATTTTTTGAGGTAAATCTATTCCCTTACAAGCTATAGGCTTTTCCTGGCCGTTTTCCGGCATTTCCCTGAAGACCAGACGTGCTCGCCTTCTTCGGAGGCTTTCGCAGAATGAACCGGAACCTTGTTTTCGATCCCGATTACTCGGTTATCGATATTTTATGGTCCCAGCCGAAAGCCGTGCTGGTGCGCGCCCGTTCGGCCAAAAGGCTGTGCGCGGTAATCCTCAAGATCGCCCGCGACGGGGGCGACCCCGCCGCAAAGGGCGCATGGGAGCGGGAATACGAGCTTCTGAAGTTTCTTGCGCAGGATGGGGCCGACGCCCCCCTTGGCCTTGAGTCATGGAACGGCCTGCCTGTCCTGGTGCTGCCAGACACGGGGGCCCTGCCCCTTTCCCGCCATGACCCGAAAGCCTTTGCCGAGCCTGTGCGGTTCCTTCCGGCGGCTTTGGAAATCTGCGCCGCGCTGGAAAAACTGCACGTCAGCGGGCTCATCCATCAGTTCCTCACCCCGGACAACATTCTCGTAAACGGCGCCAACTTAAAGGCCGGGCTCATGGGCCTTGGCCACGCCTCCCCGTTTTTCCGCAAGGCTCGCGGGGCCTTTGACCGGCGCATACGGGAGGGCGGCCTTCAATACGTGGCCCCGGAACAGACCGGCATGATAAACCGGCTGATGGACAGCCGCACGGACGTCTACGCCCTGGGGTGCATTTTTTTCGCCATGCTTGCGGGGCGGGCTGCATGCGAAAGCGAAAACGCCTCCGACATAATGGCCTTTCATCTGGCGGGCCGGGCGTCCCTGGAAAGCGCCAATCCTGAAGTATCGCCGGCCATAGCCGCAGTGGTGGAAAAATGCCTGCAAAAGGAGCCCGATGAAAGGTACCAGACAGTAAGCGGGCTTTCGGCGGACCTGCAAACCTGCCTTCTGAGAGCCCGAAAAGGCGGGAAAATCGCCTCGTTCACTCCGGGCCGCCATGACGTAAGCCCGAATCTGCGGCCTCCGGGAAAACTGGTTGGAAGAAATGACCAGATAAGGGGCCTTTTCAAGGCGGTTCTGCGGGTTGCCGAAGGAGGATACGGGTCGGTTTTCGTATCGGGCCTTCCGGGGGTCGGGAAGACCGCCCTTGTCTCGGAAATTTTTCCCCTTGTTGTAGAAAAGAAGATGACGCTTCTGTCCGGCAGGTTCGAGCCGGTGGTGGAAAACCGTCCCTATGCGGCCATCTGCCAGGCTGTTTCCGCCTGGGCCATGTCCCTCAAATGGGAGGACGAAGAAAGGAAAAGGGACTGGACGGAGAGACTCGGCAGGGCCTTGGGAGAGCTTGGAAGGGTCATCATCGATCTTGCCCCCGAATCGGCCTTTCTCTTCGACACGGCTGAACCCCTGCCGGATTTTCCCCCAAGGGAAGCCCAGGGCAGGTTCTTTCTTGCGCTTTCCAGGTTTTTTTCAGCCTTTGCCGAGGAAGAGGGCCTGGTGCTTTTTCTGGATGACCTGCAATGGGCCGACCAGTCCACGCTTTCATTCATCGCCCAGGCTGCGGCTGGCTCGATTTCCGGGCGCTTTCTTCTGATCGGCGCCTTCCGGGAGAACGAGCTTGCGCAGAAGAGCCCCTTGCGCGACACCCTGGCCGCCATTTCCGGGCAGGGGGAGGCAGGCATGGTTCTCAACATCGCCCCCCTTCGGATCGAAGAGACCAGGGCCCTTGTGGAGGAGCTTTGCGGAGGGGTCCCCCCTTCTGGGGATGAGCTTGTAAACCGGGTATTTTCCGGCACTTCTGGAAATCCTTTTTACGTAAGGGAGATTCTTCACGCCTTTGTGGAGGACGGCTGCCTCTTTTTCGACCGCAGGCGGAAAAGGTTTTCCTTCAACGCCGAAAAGGCGGGGGAGCGGGTGGCGGCCCGCGATCAGCGGGCGATTTTGCGCGACCAGATTTTTTCCCTGTCGGAGCGCTGCCGCGAGATGCTCTGCGTTGCGGCTGCGGTGGGGAACGTTTTCAGCCCAGGAACCGTGGCCAGGATTTTGGGCGAACCCCCCGGCCAGGTGTCGTTTTATCTTGCCGAAGCGGCGGCAAGGGAGCTTATCCGGCCCGTTTCCGGCAGGACAGGGGGCCACTGGCTCAACTTCTCCCACGACCACGTGAGGGAGGAGGCCTACTCCCTGTTGCCGGAGGACCGTGCAGCCGTACTGCACCTCGCTCTTTCCCGCCAGGAGCATCCGGGTGCGGACCCGGCGGAGGCGGCCTTTTTCGCCGCCGACCACGTAAACCTCGCCAGGAACCTGATCAGTGGCGAAAAGGACCGCATGGACGCCGCCCTGAAAGATTTGGCCGCAGGCCGCCTTGCCCGCGAAGCAGCCGCCTTTGGCCCGGCCTGGCGCTACCTTTCGGCAGCGGTTTCCTTTCTGCCCGAAAACGCCTGGAAAAGGCGTTACAGGGTCACCCTTGAAATTTACACCGCAGCCGCAGAGGCCGCCTATCTCGCAGCGGACAAGGACGTGGCGTCCAGGCTTTCCGGTGTCATAATGAAACAGGCCCGCAGCAAAATGGACAGGGCCGAGGCCCTGCGGGTGGCCTTTATTGCCCTGCTGGCGAAAAATCGACTGTCCGAGGCGCTTTCCAACGGGCTTTCCGCGCTTCGCCTGCTGGGGGTGCATGCGCCAACAAATCCGGGCAGAATTCATATCCTGTACTACTTTCTAATGGCCCGGCTGAATCTTCCAAGGCGAAAATGGAACAGCCTCCTTGAAAGACCGGACAACTTCACTGCCAGGCGGAACCTCGTCATGTCCGTTTACATGGACATCGCCCTGGCCGCCTTCGGCGCGAGGCCTAATCTCACCGTGGTGGCGATTTTGCACATGGTGTCCATGATTTCGAGGGGCGCGGCCAGCCCCCAGACGGCATCCGTCATGGCCTCCTACGGATTTCTGCTTTTTCAGGACGGCAGGGTGGACGAGGCCTACGAGGCGGGGCTTCTTGCCGAAAAGCTCCAGCAAAGATGGCCCGGTCATCATTCCGAGGCCACCACCCTGTGCCTGGTGGATTCCATGGTGAGGCCGTGGACGGAGCACATGAGGAAAAGCGTTTCGGGTCTTGACAAGGCATATGAATCCGGAATCCGGGCTGGCAACTTCGAGTGGGGCACAATGGCCGCCTGGGTTAAGTGCTACATCCTTTTTTACGCGGGCGAGGAACTTTCTTCGGTCGACTGCGAGATGCGCAGGCTTTTGGATGAATTCAAGGCAATGGGCCAGGAAAAGGGAGTTCTTTACCTTGAGATGGACCATTATCCGATACTGGCCCTTTCCGGTGTCTCGGAAAAGGAGCTTTACGAGAGGCGGGAGATGTTCAGGGACTCCGGGGAGGAGAGGCGGCTGCTTGGGGAAAACGACGAGATAGCCCTTTCCATCCTTTACACCAACAGGATGCTGGTGGATTATTTTTTTGGGCGTTACGAAAGCGCCGCTGCCAGCGGAAGGAATTTCGACCGTTGGATAAACGGGGCCGCCGGATGCCAGGCCCTGCCCATAAGCGCAACCTTCGACTGCCTTTCCATGCTGGCCCTGCCGGACCCGTTCGTTGACAAAAAGCGCCTGGAAAAAAAGATAGCCCGCCTGGCGGGCTGGGCGAAACACTGCCCCGCAAACAACCTCCACAAGCTAAACCTTGTGAACGCCGAAATGGCGAGGGTTTCCGGCAGGCCGGATGAGGCCGCCCGGCTTTACGCGGCGGCCATCGAGGGAGCGAAGGAGTTCGGCTTCCTGAACTTCGAGGCCCTGGGCCTTGAACTTTTCGCCAAGTTCCGCCTCTCGAACGATGAAATCCCGGAAGGCATGGAACTCATGGGAAAGGCCAGAAGCGCCTATGCCGCCTGGGGGGCAACGGCCAAGGTGAAAAGCCTGGATGAGAAATTCGGCATGGTCTTTCTGCGTCCCTGCGGAAAACTGGCCGAAGCCCCGGTCCGTCAGGAGCGCCCGGCCCTGGCATCCCTTGCGGATACGGCGGGCGTGCTGGCCGACATGGAGGCTAAGCTTTTGGCATCGGCCCCGGAGGACCGGGCGGGGCTTTTCCTGAAACTTTTATGCAAGCTTGCCGGGGCCTCCGCCGGGTTCATTTTCGTAAAGGGGCAGAGAGTGCTGGCCGTGAGGGCCGTATGGGGAGAAGGCGCAGGCGACTGCGAGGACGCCGCAGCCTCCATCACCGGAGACGAACTGGCCCGCTTCTTCGCCCGCAAGGCCGTAAGCCTTTCCGACTGGGTGCTTGCGCCCGATCTTTCAAAAGCGGATCTGCCCCAAAAATACCGCAGGGCGGGCTCTTCCGCAGCCCGTTCGATCCTGTGCGGCCCGGTTGAAATGGAGTGGAAAAAGGGGGCTATCTACCTTGAAAACCGGTTCCTGAAAGACGCCTTTGATCCGGCGCGGGTGAACCTCGTGAAAAAGGCGGCCCGGATGTTTTCGGGCCTGGAAGAGCCCTTGGGCAGATTCAACCGCAGGTAGTGCCGCTATTCCGAAGGCCAGGGGAGCCACCTGTCGGCAAGAGCGGGGGCGGATTCCCGGAACTTGCGCTCCTCGTTGCGGCCAGTGCCGCCGAGCCATAAGGGGGGCAGGTCAAAGCGGGTAAGGGCGTGGGGGTTGAGCACCAGAAGCGCCACGTCGTCGTGGCAGAGAGTTTCCGCGTTCCGGGCAAGATAGCGCGAAAGCCGGTCAGCCGCTTCATCGGGCGGATAAAGGGCCGCGTACTGGCCGCACATGGACATCGGCGAAAGTTTGAGGGCGCGGGCAAGGTCAATGAGCCCGTCCGTGGCGAGAATTATCCGCTCCCGGCCCGTTGAAAGGGGAACCCTCGCCACCGTCCCCACGCAGAGGCTTCTTCCCGCAAAGCACATGTCGGGCGGAGTTTTATACAGGATTTCGCCTGAGATTCCGTCCGCGATGGCGCAGAAGCTGTCCCCTCCGTTGGCTATCAGGGCCGAGAGTATCCCCCCCCGGTTTTCCAGGCACACCCCGCAGAAGGTGGCGGTGCGGCTGTAGGGCTGCTCCGCGTAACAGGAATTGAGTAGCGCCAGCAATTCTTCCGATTCTGCTGGCACAGGGCCGTCCCCAAGGGCCGCCATTATCCGGCCAAGGAATTCGCGGGAGGCGCGGGGGTGGCGCTCGCTTGCGTCCGCCACGGCGAAGAAGGCCCGCCCGAAATCGAGAAGAAGGCAGTCGCCGTTTCCGTGCCCGCTCTCGGCCTTGCCGCTGGCGGCAGTAACGGAGGCTGAAAGCGCGCCCTCGATTTTTACGGCCCGCCGCGCCGGATTATGAAGAACTGTTTCCAAAATATCGCGGGGGAAAAAGGGGCGAAAAGCCCTTTTTCCCCCCGCATGGTTCCTTCCCATTGATGAAGCCGCGTTAAACCGGGTGAGCTATTCCGTTGGAATCTGCTCATTCGTCCGTGGCCTGATTTCCTCCTGGATGGCCTTCAAGGATTTGTCCTTGGCCACGTCCAGATCGTAATCCATCTGGAGCCCAAGCCAGAACTCAGGGGAAACTCCGAAGAAGCGAGCCAGCCTGAGGGCCGTGTCGGCGGATATACCACGCTTGCCGTGGACAATCTCATTCACCCTCGCAGGTGGTATCTTAAGTTCGATTCCAAGCCGGGTCTGGCTCAGGCCCAGGGGCTCCATGAAATCCTCAAGGAGAATTTCGCCGGGATGGACCGGATCTAAAATGATGGTTTCAGACATGGCTTCCTGCCTTTTCATAAATAGTATGTGCTATAGTTACAGGTGGCGTTGTGTTTTCTGTTAGTTCGATTTGTCGGTGCAGGCTTTTTAGTGGTAATCTTCAATTTTTACTTCAAAAGCCTCCCCGTTTTCCCATCGGAAGGTCGCCCTAAACCGGTTGTTGACTCTGATGGAATGCCTTCCGCTCATGTCTCCATGGAGTTTTTCCAGGCGGTTTCCCGGAATTACAGCCAAATCATTGAGGCTTTGAGCCCTGTTGAGCATCCGCAATGTCTTGAAGGCCGATTTCGCCACTGATTGCCATTTGGCGGGACACTCCCTGTCTTTGAAAAGGGCTTCGGTTTCCTTTGTTGCAAAGGTTTTAATCATGGCGGTTCCTTTGTAAAGTTGGCAGATAGGAACCTCCGCCGACGCAAACAAAATAATACGCTTTCCATGTTACGTCAAGCAGAATTTTTATGTCTCAGGAATAAAGGAAACCCGTAAGGCTTATCACCTTGCGGGCTTACCTCCACAATTCCGCTTCTGAAAAGCTCAGTCAATGATCCTGAAATAAAGGATGTCCCTGATTGTGCCCTTCATGACGTCCGCGAAGACCGGCTCCACCCGTGCGCCGATTTTTAAGGGGCGGTCGTCGGATAGTTCAACGAAGTGCTGGAAGAGGGTGTCCGCACCGTCGAAGCGGATGAACCCGTAGCCGTAGGGCACCGGTTTCTGCTTGCCCGTTTCGGGGTCGATGAAGGTGTAGCGTACAATGGTGTAGGTGCCGATGGTGCCTTGCGGGCCGACTTCCACGAACTCCGTGTTCTCGCAGAAGCAGCCGCCGCAGACCTTCCTTGGAGGCACGTAAACCTTGCCGCATTTGTGGCATTTCGAGCCCACGATCCGGCGGTTGTCTTTCAACTCCTGGAAGAACTTGCTTCCGTAAAGCCCCACCGCGTAGTTGAAGGGCTGGGCCTGGTCCGAAGTAATTATGAGATGGTCGCCGCGCGCCATTATGTTTTCTCCTTAGCTGGGCTTCTTTTTTCCATAGAGCAGCATATCCGTCCAAAAGCATCCGCCGAAGCCGGTGGAGACGGCCATCTTGACGTCCGGCACCTGTCTTTTGTCGGCTTTCCCCATTATCTGCATGGATGCTTCGGCGCAGCGGATGAGCCCGGTGGCTCCGATGGGGTTGCAGGCTATGACGCCGCCCGACGGGTTTATGGGAATCTCGCCGCCCATGTCGGTTGCCCCGCTCCAGATGTATTCGGTGCCCTTGCCACGCGGCACGATACCCATTGCCTCTATCCAGATTATGCCCGCGAAGGAATAGGGCTGGTAAAGTTCTATGACGTCTATTTCCTTGCGCGGTTCTTTGATTCCGGCCTTGCCGAAAAGGTCCAGGGCCGCGTATTTCATGGAATCTATCTGGCCCAAGTTCACGTCGCCCACGTAGGTGTAAGTGTGGCGGTTGGCGGTTCCCCAAATCCAGGCCGGAGTCGGGCAGATTTTCTCCGCGCAGTCTTCGCTTGCCATGATGACCGCGCAGGCCCCGTCGGTGCGGGGGCAGACATCCAGAAGATGAATGGGGTCCGAGAGCATGGGGGACTCCAAAACGTCTTCTATTGTGATTTCCTTGTGAAGCTGGGCGTGGGGGTTGTTGCAGGCGTGGCGGCGGTCCCGGACCGAGACCCTGGCGGCGTCGCGGTCGGTAAGGCCGAACTCGGTCTTGTAGGCCATGCCCTCGGCGGCAAGGCCCGCTATGGCCCCGGCGAACACAAGCCTGTCCCAGATGGGGTCAAAGGCGGTGGTTATCGCGCCCGTTGTGTCGCTTTCGGAGTTCTTTTCCCAGCCGATGACCAGCACCTTGTCGAAAAGCCCGGAGGCCACCATGTGGTAGCCGCCTATGGCCAGCGTCGAGCCGGTTGTGCCGCCGGTGGTGAGCTTGATTATGGGCCTCATCACGCCGCCGGAGCCTGCCACGCTCCAGCAGTCCACGTAGTTGATGCCCTCGAAATGGTCCATGTTGCCGATGACTATGGCGTCGATGTCGCTTATTTTAAGCTCTGCGTCGCCAAGGGCCTTCTGTACCGCCTCGGCGATCAGCTCCTGGCCGGTGACGTCTGGCCGGTGGCTCTTGTGAATGGTCTGGCCGGTGCCGACTACGGCTACTCGTTTTCCCATCTGGCCCTCCTACTTTTCGCTTTTGAGAACCCACACGCAGTGGGACTGGCCGCAAAGACCGTTGACACCCTGAGCCACCGCCGTTTTGGCCTTTTTCGCCTGGACCGCGCCCGCCTCCCCCCTAAGCTGCCGCACGCATTCGGCCATGCGGATGAGGCCCGCCGCGATGACCGGATGACCCGAAAGAAGCCCGCCGGATGCGTTGACCGGAAGAGCGCCTGTTACATTGAAGCGCCCGCTTTTGAGATCGTCCCTGGCCTTTCCGGCTTCGGCAAGGCCAAGGCCCTCAAGCCACATAAGCTCCTGGTGGGTGAAGGCGTCGTAAACCTCGCAAAGATCAATCTGTTTGGCGGGGTCCGTGATTCCGGCCATGGCGTAGGCCTTTTTTGCGGCGACCTTAAGGCTCTTGGGGTCGCTTAGGTCGCGGTCGCCAAGGTGGTAGGCGTCCGAGCAGAAACTCACCCCCTTCACCCATACCGGCTTGGTTTTTGCTTTTTTGGCCCGGTCCTCGCGGGCCAGAATTATGGCGCAGGCCCCGTCCGACACCGGCGAGCAGTCCAGCTTGTGAAGGGGGTCGGCGATCATCTCGCTTTTCAGAACCTCATCCACCGTAATCTTTGCCGGAAGCTGGGCATAGGGGTTGTGGAGGGCGTTGCCGTGGTTTTTCACCGACACCCGCGCGAGGTCCTCGGAGGTCGTCCCGGTCCTGGCCATGTAGATGTTGGCCTGAAGCGCGGCGGCGGTTATCATGTCCATGCCTAAAGCCCGCTCGTAAACCGGGTCGAAGGCCGCGTTTGTGATGAGGCTTGAAACCGACTCGCTGCCCTTGGTGTGGGCCGTCACCAGGGTCGTGCCGTAAGAGCCCGAAAGTATGCGGGTGAGCCCGTAGAAGGCCCCGAAGGTGCCGTCGCCCTCCACGCAGGAGCAGTTCTTGTTGCGCACACCCGAAGCGTCGCCCACGGCCATGCAGGAGATGGTGCGTCCGTCCCAGAAGTCGTTGGAGGTGGTGATGACGTTATCCACGTCGTCTATGGTGAGGCCAGCATCGTCAAGGGCTTTGTTCACGGCCTCCCACACCATGTCGGCGAAGTTCTCCGAGACCTTGTTGGCCTCTATCCTCGTCATGCCCATGCCGACGATCGCTATGTTTTCCATATGAAATCTCCCCATGGAGTCAAGGAACTATGCCGGTTCAAAGTGGGCGATATCGAGTATCCCGCCCTTGGGGTCATCCGCGAACACGGGCTTTACCCTCATCCCGATTTTGACATCTTCGGGGGCGCAGCCGTCCAGGATGTGCAAAAAGGCGTTGTCGGCTCCGTCAAGGGCGATGAGGGCGAAAATCACCGGCACTTTTTTGGTTCCCAGCGCCGCCAGCTTCCGGCGGGCCACGGTGAAGCCCGTGACCGTCCCGCCTCCGGGCAGGGCCTTTTCGGCTATGGCGTCCCCGCCGCAGCCGGGGCATGCCTTGCGGGGCGGCACGCTCACCGCGCCGCAGGCCTCGCAGCGGCCCGCAACGATGGATTTTTCCGCAAGGCGCGCGAAAAAGGCGGCGGCGGTGTCGCCCGCCCACCAGCTGTAGGGCACGTTGATCTTGCTCTGGTAAACCTGCGGGGCGACTTTCCCCAAGTCCTGGTCAATGTTCATAGGGGCGGCTCCTTTTCCTGCAATGGTGGTGACGCGATTGTGAAAAAGATTTGCGAATGGTGCTTCAGGCCTACTATACTTGACCGATGGGTCTTATTAACCACGGGCGGGACTTGGGGTCAAGAATATTTTGAACTTGATTCAATAAGTAAAATCAGGTTCATTTTCCAAAAGAAATTCAGGCGCAGACCAAAACCATAAAGAAGGAAGACGGAAATGAGCTACAGGGAAATAATTCTTGAAATCAAAAATGAGATCGCGGTTCTCACCCTAAACCGGCCGGACACCCGTAACGTCATTTCCAGCGCCGCCATGATAGATGAAATCGTGGAGGCGCTTTCCGCCCTGGACCGCGACGAATCGGTGAAGGTATTGGTGCTCACAGGCGCGGGAAGCGCCTTTTCGGCGGGTGGAAACGTGAAGGACATGGCCAATCGCCTTGGAATGTTCGCGGGCACGGCGGACGAAATAGCCGAGAAATACCGCCAGGGCATACAGCGCATCCCACGGGCCTTCTACGGCTTCCACCTTCCCGTGATCGCCGCCGTCAACGGCCCGGCCATAGGCGCGGGCTGCGATCTTGCGTGCATGTGCGACATCCGCATAGCAGGCGAACGGGCCAGCTTCGGCGAAACCTTCGGCCTTCTGGGCCTTGTTCCGGGCGACGGCGGGGCCTTTTTCCTCCAGCGCATAATCGGCTTTTCAAGAGCATCCCTTCTCACTTACACCTGCCGGGTCATAGACGCCAAAACCGCCGAACGCATGGGCCTTGTGAGCGAGGTTGTGCCCTCCGCCGAGCTCATGAAGAGGGCGCTTTCCATCGCAAGCGAGATAACCCGCCAGCCCAGGCGCACACTTCGCATGACAAAAAGGCTGATGCAGCTTTCCCGCGAACGCGGCCTCCTGGACGTCCTGGACCTCTCCGCCACCTTCCAGGGGGTCTGCCACCACCAGCCCGAACACGAAAAGGCGGTGAACCGCTTCCTTATAAAGGATCAGGAGAAGTGAACATTTAAACTTCACTGAACGATTTTCGGTTGTGCGAAAGCGCATCGGAAGCGCCGTTTCTGTGAGCGCGGGCGTCGACGCCCGCGCTCACAGGAAAAAGCCTCCCAAAAGCCCGCCCGAAAAAATTTTCCCCGCATATTTTTTCTAATCCGAAAGTTTGATTTGAAATTAGGCCGAAAGTCTGATAGATTTTTTCCAAATGTAAGATTTTTTCCACTCATTGAGTTTCCTCCCAACGAACTTTTGCCCAAGGCGTGAAAGGTCTGGCGTTTTCTATCGCCGCCGCCCCTTGCGGTCCCGTCACGGAAGGCAGCCATGCAGCAGCGAGACACCCGAAAAAAACCCGCCATGAAGCCCATCCCCGATGTCCTTGTGCACGTGGTGGGCGAAAACGAGCTTCAAAACGAGCTTCTGGGCTGGTACCTGGAAAACGAGGAAGGGCTCGCATGCACCCCCCAGGCCCAGTTTTCCGTCAGCGGAGACGGTGAGGCGGCCATCCACCTCATACTTTTCGACTGCCAGGGGGCGGACCCCGCCGAGCTCTGGAACTCCGTGGAAAAAATGGAGCGCGACAGCCCCTCGCTCTTTTTCGTGGCCATCTTCAACGCCAAAAACGACGACAACCTCACCCGCGAGGCGCTCGCCCGCAAGGCGCGCGGAATCTTCTACCGGGGAACCACCCTCTCGGCCCTGGTGAAGGGAATCGCGGCGATTCTCGAAGGCGAGCTGTGGTACTCCCGCGAGGTGCTCTCGCAATTCCTCATGGAGCCCAAGAGCCCCGGCGGCGCTCCCGGCGAGGGCGCGGACGAGCTGACCCTCCGGGAAAAGGAAATCCTCTTCAAAATCGCCGCCGGAGAGAGCAACAAGGAAATCGCCGACGCCCTTTTCATCAGCCTTCACACCGTTAAAAGCCACATCTACAACATCTACCGCAAGATAGGCGTGGAAAACCGAATGAGGGCGGCGCATTGGGTGGCCCGCCACTTGAAGGGGCAGGGGGGCTGAGGGCGCGATCTGCTGTGTCAGGCGTCACGGCGCTGTCCGCTACGTACGAGAAGTACGCTTGCTCCCGCGCCGTTCGCCTTCCTTGCATTTCATCGCTTTCAATCACTCTGCCCATGGTTGCGGTGAAAGAGAGGAAAGCCCCTGGGAGCGCGGGCGTCCCGCCGGCATCGGCGGCAAAAGCGGGCGGGACGCCCGCGCTCCCGGAGGTAAGCCGCCTGCCGCCGACTGCCGCCCGCCGACCAAGCGTAATCATTGACGAAAATTCCCGCAGATGATAATGTTTGAGGTTGGTGGCCTCGTGGCCGCCCTTTTCCCGTCACGCGAAACAATAATTCGACTTAAATTCAGGACACGTCATGCTAGATCTGAAGCTGGTCCGGCAAAACCCGGACCTTGTTCAAAAAGCCCTGGAAAACCGGGGAAACAAGGGAAACCTGGAATCCTTCCTGGCCGCTGAGGAAAAACGGCGCGGGCTCCTGGCCCAGGTGGAGGATCTGCGCAACCAGCGCAACACCGCCTCCCAGACAATCGGAAAGATAATGAAATCCGGCGGCGACGCCAGGGACCTCCGGGAGCGCATGGCCGGGGTCTCCGATAAAATTAAGGAACTCGAAGCCGAGCTTGCGCCAGCCGAAGAGGCCGTGAGTTCAGCCCTTCTGGGGATTCCCAACATCCCCCACGAGTCGGTGCCGGTTGGGCTTGACGAGCGCGACAACCCGGAGCGCCACAAGTGGGGAACTCCGCGCAGTTTCGACTTTACCCCCAAGGCCCATCATGAAATCGGCGAAGACCTTAAAATCCTCGATTTCGAGCGGGCCGCGAAAATCGCCGGGGCGAGATTCCCTCTCTATTTTGGCGACGGCGCGCGCCTGGAGCGGGCCATAGTCTCCTTCATGCTGGACGTTCACACGGGTAAGCACGGCTACCTTGAGGCCCTTCCGCCGCTTCTGGTAAACTCCGCCTCCATGACCGGCACCGGGCAGCTTCCCAAGTTCGAGGAGGACCTCTTTAAGATCGCCAATTGGGACCTTTATCTCATCCCCACCGCCGAGGTGCCCGTAACCAACATCCACAGGGGGGAGGTCCTTAACGAGGCCGACCTTCCCATAAAATACGCGGCATACACGCCCTGTTTCCGCAGCGAGGCCGGCTCCTACGGCAAGGATACCAAGGGGCTCATAAGACAGCACCAGTTCGACAAGGTGGAGATGGTGAAGTTCACCACCCCGGAGACAAGCTGGGACGAGCTTGAAAGCCTCCTTGAAAACGCCGAAACCATTTTACGGCTCCTGGAACTCCCGTACCGGGTCATCACCCTGTGCACCGGCGACATGGGCTGTTCCTCCGCCAAGACCTACGACATCGAGGTGTGGTTCCCGGCCCAGAACTGCTATCGGGAGATTTCCTCCTGCTCCAATTTCACTGATTACCAGGCCCGCCGGGCCGACATCAGGTTTCGGCGGCCCGGAAAAAAAGGCACGGAGCTTGTCCACACCCTGAATGGCTCCGGGCTTGCGGTTGGGCGGACCTTCGCGGCCATTCTGGAAAACTGCCAGAACGAGGATGGCTCGGTCACCATACCCGTTGCCCTCAGGCAATACATGGGAGGAAAGGAGGTCATAGCGAGATGAGGATTGACGATTTTCCAAAAGACATCGCAGACCGCCTGATTCCGGCCCCGTCGGGCGGCATGGTTTACCGCTGCCTTTCATGCGAAAAGCTCCACGGAATAAACGAACTTCTCTATACCTGCCCCTCCTGCGGCGGGGTGCTTTTACTTGAAGACGCCGATTTTTCGCGCCTGAAAGCCACCCCCTCCAAAACCTGGAGGCGGATTTTCGATTTTCGCCGGATGCTGAACATTCCGGCATTAAAGGGCATCTATCGCTATCACGAGCTTATCGGCCCGGTGATCCCGCTCGATTCCGTGGTGTACCTGGGCGAGGGCCACACTCCCCTCGTCGAGGCCGCCCCTGTGTTGCAACAGGAATCGGGGATGCGCTTCTTCTACAAGAACGACGGCCAGAACCCGTCGGCCTCCTTCAAGGACCGGGGCATGGCCTCGGCTGTCAGCTACATCAATTATCTTCTCCGGTCGGGCCAGGCGGAGGAAATCCTGGCAGTCTGCGCTTCAACCGGAGACACGTCGGCGTCTGCGGCTCTCTACGCCAGCTTCCTGAACCCGAAAGTAAAGTCCGCCGTGCTTCTGCCCCACGGCAAGGTGACCCCGGAGCAGCTTTCCCAGCCCCTTGGCAGCGGGGCCAGGGTTTTCGAGATTCCGGGCGTATTCGACGATTGCATGAAGGTGGTGGAGCGGCTCGCCGAAACCTATCAGGTGGCGCTTCTGAATTCCAAGAACGCCTGGCGGATATTGGGCCAGGAGTCCTATTCATACGAAGTGGCCCAGGATTTTGACTGGGACGTAAAAGACCTCGCGGTGTTCGTGCCCATCGGAAACGCGGGCAACATAACCGCCGTAATGGCGGGCTTCCTTAAATTCCACGAGCTTGGCATCATCGAAACCCTGCCGAAGATTGTGGGGGTCCAGAGCCACCACGCCGACCCGGTTTTCCGCTATTACTCCGAGCCCGACCCGGCCCGCCGGAAATTCGCGCCGGTAACGGTACAGCCTTCGGCGGCCCAGGCCGCAATGATAGGGAATCCCG
This sequence comes from Deltaproteobacteria bacterium, assembly GCA_016235345.1. Lineage (NCBI taxonomy): Bacteria > Pseudomonadati > Myxococcota > Myxococcia > Deltaproteobacteria bacterium. Next base: position 113,163 of record JACRLG010000023.1, read on the forward strand.
TTTCCATGCCACGGGTGATCAGGCTCGCAAACGCTTATAACGAGCGTTCGGGCCTTGAAAACGTGAAGGTGGTCCAGGTGACCGAACAGCAGATAATGGACGGGATGCTCACGGTGAACCGTCGCGGCCACGTGGCCTGCACCCAGGGCGGCGAGTGCTACGCCGGAATGCTTGCGGCCCTCGAAAAGGGCGTGGTGACGGACGCCGAAACCGCCATTCTTGACGCCACGGCCCACGCCATAAAGTTTTCGGCGTTCCAGAGCATGTATTTTTCGGACTCCTTTCCGCCCGAATTCGGAGTGGTTCCGAAGCCGGAGCTTCAAAATCACCCGGAACTGGTTCACCCCGCCGATCTTGCGGAAGTGCCCGCTCCGGGCAAGCCCCTTTCGGGGGATGCCCTTGACCAATTCATTTCAAAAACCACCAGGGACGTCGCCAAGGCCCTCAAGCTGGGAAAAAGGGCGGGATAAGCGCCGGGCGCTTCCTCCATCCTTTCCCGGCGACCCCGCCGTAAAGGCCGAACTGCGCCATAAGGGCGGCGTGAGGGCGCTCCTGCCCCCAAAGGGCTTTTTCCGCTTTTTGGGGCCGACGGCCCTGGCCCTGGTTTTTTTCCTCGCGCTCCAGTCCCTGCCGTTTAATGCGGCCAGGGCCATGACCTATCGCCGGTTTTCCCTTTACAAAGAAGGCGGGGTGGAGGTCCTGTGCGACACCTACACCGTGGCCCCCGGCGATTTCGTGCTGGAAATCATGCGCCTTAAAGGCCAGATAGCCTACCGTGAATTTCGGGAGTTCATGGCCATTTTCCGCCGCTTGAATCCCCACGTCACGGAATTGAGCCGCATTTATCCCGGCCAGACCATCGTGGTCCCCCTCAAAAAGGCCCCTGTCGGCACTTTTTCCGCCGACGCCAAGGGCTTCGTGACCCTGCCCTTCGCCTCTGTTTCAGGGGCCGGGGAGCCAAGCCAGCCGCCGCCCAGGGAGGCGGCGCGTGCGGTGAAGGTGCGGCGCGGGGACTCGGTTTCATCCATGATAGCCGGAAGGTTCGGGCCCGTGGGCTCGGAGGGCTACCGAAAGGGCGTGGACAGGTTCAGGGAATTGAACCCGTCGGTGACGGACCTGAACTTCATCTACGCCGGAGAGGTGGTCTTTTTTCCGGGAGGGGAAGAACAAGCCGCAGGTTCGGATGCAGGCCTTGACGCCTCGGAACCTGCGGTCGAAGGGCCGGATGAAGGGGAGGGGGCCACGGCCACCGTAAAACCCGGCGACACGGTGGCCAAAATGGTGGCCCCCGTTTACGGCAAGCCCGGCTCGGCGGGATACCGGAAGGGCCTTGCGGAATTCCGCCGGGCTAATCCGCATATTTCGGACGTGAACAGGATATTTCCCGGAGACGTGGTGAGGATTCCGCAGTCGAAGCCGGAAAAGGGAGAGCCGGAGAAGCCGGTTCCTTCCGCCACATCCAGGCCCCTGGCCCCCAAAAGCGAGCCTCCCGCCGAAAACCCCAAAAGCCTTGCGGCAAAGGCCGCTCCGGCCCAGGTGACTGCGACCCAGGCCAGGGCCGAGGCCGCGCCCCTTACCTCGCCGGTGGCGGCGGGGAAGGCCGAACCTCAGCCCGCCCCCAGTCCCGCGCCGCCTCCTGTTCCGTCGCTGGCTCCCGCCCTTGGGGCGGCAGAGCCCGCGCCGCCCGGTCTCGGTAAGCTGTCCCCGGCCCTGGGCTCCGCCGATTCTGCTCCGCCGACGCTTTCCCGGCTGTCCCCGGCCCTTGAAGCCGCCGATCCTGCGCCTCCGTCGTTATCCCGGCTCTCCGGCCTGCCTGAGAAGGCCGAAAAGCCTGCTCCGGCCAAGGCTGCCGCCGAGGCCCCCAGGTCCGCGCCGGTGGTTCCAGCGCCTGCGCCAGCGGCCAAGCCTGACGCGCCTCCAAGGGCCGCAGCCAAGGCCCCGGCTGAGACGCTTCCACCGTCCCGTCCTTCTCCGCCTCAGGTGCCGTCGCTGGCTCCCGCCCTTGGGGCGGCGGAGCCCGCGCCCCCGGTTCTCGGCAAGCTGTCCCCGGCCCTGGGCTCCGCCGATTCGGCCCCGCCGGAGCTTTCCCGGCTGTCCCCGGCGCTCGGAACCGCCGAGCCTGCGCCTCCGTCGTTATCCCGGCTCTCCGGCCTGCCTGAGAAAGCCGCAACTCCGATTTCCGCCAAGGCAGCTGTCGAGGCCCCCAAGCCCGCGCCGGTGGCCTCAGCGCCTGCCGTAAAGGCGAGCCCGCCCCCGAAAGCCGCGCCCAGGGAAAAGGCGTCGCAGCTTCCACCGTCCCGCAGAGCGCCACCGGTTCTCGGTCGTCTGTCCCCGGCCCTCGGCTCCGCCGATTCGGCTCCGCCGACGCTGGCCCGTCTGTCCCCGGCGCTCGGAACCGCCGATCCCGCGCCGCCGTCGCTTTCCCGGCTCTCCGGTCTGCCGGAGGAGGCCGAAAGGCCCTCGCCCGTTCCTGGCGCGACCCAGGCCCAGAAGCCAGCGTCAGCAGTTTCCGGGCAGTCTGCGGCGGTGAAGCCCGCATCGGTTCCAAAAGCCGCGCCCAGGGCCGTGATTCCGCCCCAGGCGACCCGCGAGCCCGTCGCAGTTCAGGCTCGCCCGGCGCAGGCTCCGGTTCAGCCGACCCCGGGGGGCGGGGCAGGGTCGGCCAAAAAGCCGGTCCAGCCGCCTCCTGCGGTGAAGCCCCCGGAACCCGTGAAGCCTCCTCCGGCCCCGCCAAAACCCGCGCCCGCCAAAAAGCCGGAGCTGGTGGCCGGGCAGGGCAAGGCCCGCCACCCGGAACTTGCGGGACTTCTGAAGCCCCTTGGCGTCACTTTCCTGGATTCCGGGGAATACCGGTTTCCGGGGCCGGGGGACGCCGAGTTCAGGCTGGACCTTGGCCGTAACCCTGTAGCCGAGCTTCCGGGAGGCAAAAGGCTGGTGCTCTGCCGGGGCGAGGCCCTTTCCGCCTCCGAGCGCACGGCGGTTCTTTCCCACTGGCGCAACGCCGGAATCGTCACCCTGGGCGGAAACGCCACGGCCAAGGCTATTTTTGGGGCGGTGCTGGAAGGGGCGGAGATCGACTCGTTAAAGGAAACGGTTTTTTCCGACGGCGGGGCCACGGTCACGGTGAGGGGGGATTTCGTGATTCCCCTGGGCCGGGGAGCCGGTTTCGAGGTCATCACCTGGCTTTCCCCGCCCTCGGCCCGCACCCGCCCGGCATTCGTGAAATACCTGGAAAGCCGGAAATACCACGTCCGGGAAACCGGGGTTCCTGCGGTAAGGTCAGGGGACTCCAAGGGCGGGCGTTCCGGGACCTCGGTGGTTTTTTCCGAGGGCGAAAGGCGTGAGCTGGCGGCCAGCCTGCTTCCAGCAGCGGGGGTGCGCTACGCCAAAGACGTTCCGGTCTCCTTTTCCTATGCCGGTTTCGACGTCACCATAAACGCGGACATGGCCAAGTGCGCCGACGGCAAGGAATACATTCTGGACTACGGCTCAATTTACGGGGACACTGAAAAGGAACTGGCCCGGATGGGCCTTTCGGTGATTTCCCTGGGAAAGCAGGGCAGCCTGGATTCCATGATGGAGGCCCTGTGGAGGAACCTTGCCCTGGAATACCGCAGAAACCCGGTTTTTTCAGCGGCGGACAGGAGCCGGGAGCCTGTTTCGACCCTTGCCGTGTCCGGGCATTTCGCGGTTCTTCCGGGCGGCGCGTCCGTACTGGTCACCCGGTTCGATCCGTCCAAAGCCCTGGACGAATTCCTGAAAGACAAGGGGGTTACGGTTTTCGTGGTGACATCGTCAGGGCTTTAGAGCTTATCCATTTCGGGCCTTGCCGGTCCGGCGAGCCGCAAAATGCCACATGTATTTCCCATGCAGAAACGGAGTCGAGCAAAAATGGAAAAATCCTTACCTGTAAAAACGTCCTTCATCCCCATCGGGGTTCTTGTTCTTGCGGCCTTGCTCATGGCGAGCCTCGCCCCGGCCTTCGCGGGCCAGCCCACCGGAGTGGAAAAAGAGCAGGCCCTGGTTCTGCGAAGGCTGGCCGAGGCCTTCATGTCCGAGGGCCGGTACCGTCAGGCCCTGAGCGAGCTTCAGAAAAGCCAGAAAATAGACGACACCAACGCGGAACTCCATTTCGATCTGGGCACGGTTTACCTTTGCCTTTCCCAGCCGGACAAGGCTGTCGCCTCTTTCAAACGCGCCCTTGCCATAAATCCCGACTATTCGGTGGCGAAAAACAGCCTTGGAGCGTCCCTCATGGCCGTGGGCCGCTACGACGAGGCCATACCGGTCCTGGAGGATTTGAGCGAAAACCTGATCTACGCAACCCCTCAGTTTCCTCTCCTGAACCTGGGCTTCATATATTTCAACAAGAAACAGTACGACAAGGCCCTTGCTTACTACAAAAGGGCCACCGAGGCGTCCCCCGGTTTCGCCCAGGCCTGGCGCGGCCTTGGCCGGGTTTACGCGGTCACCGGGCGTTTGGCCGAATCCCTGGAAGCCTATGAAAAGGCCGTGCAGGCGGCCCCGTATTTCGCCCTTGCCTTTCTTGAAATGGGCGATGTGCATGAAACAGCCGGTCACGGCGAGGAGGCTGTTTCGGCGTGGAAGCGGGCCCTGGAACTTTCCCAGGGGACGGACCTTGCCGGGGATGTGAAAAAACGCCTTTCCAGGTACGCGGTTCCCTGACGATAACATACGGAAAAAGCGCTGAAAACCTGTAGGCGGCTTGCGATGAACCCAGGCTCGCGGCGGGGAGAGGAACGGCTGCGTCCAAAAAATGTGAAATATTTCACTAATCCGGTATGAAACACCTAATTGCCCTCTTTTACTCATCCCTGTAGATTGGGCTTGAATGGCTCTTAGTGTACTTAAAAAGGTTCTTGCGCCAAGAGCACAAAGGCCTTATTATGGAGTAAAGGGGAAAAATCCCCCAAGGCCGATATTCAGGAGCGGACAATGGCAAAACCGGAAACCACAGGCTCCGTCTCTTTCGCAGGAAGGCGCGACGGAGGCTTCACCATTATCGAGTTGATAATGGTGATGGCCATGATGATCATTCTGGCCACGATCAGCTTTGCGGGAATACGCCAGGTCATCCCGCGCTGGCGGCTGAACAACGCCGCGCGAACGGTCAGGGCCGACCTTCTGGACGCCAAGAGCCGCGCCGCCCGCGACATGCGCGAGGTGCGGGTCCGCTTCGCCACAGCAGACAATTACCTCATAGAGCGGGGCAATGCCAGGGCGGCCTCCACTGCATGGGTTCCGGCCGTCACCAGGGGCGAGATAGCGTCCAGGAACTTTTCCGTGGATTACGCCGGCGTGTCAACGGTGATGGCGTCCACCGAAAGCCCGGTGATTTTCAGGCCCAACGGAACCATCGACCCGGCAAACGGCAACATTTCCATAACCATCACCAACGGCGAGCAGCAGCGGGCCCTGGAAGTGTCAATGTCCGGGCGAATAAGGATACTCTGAAATGAAGCGCTTCTCCATATATAAGGGCCGTGACAAAGGCGTCACCATGGTGGAGCTTCTGATCTACATCGCCCTCATGGGCATCACCTCCACAGCCCTTTACTCGGTGCTCATAGGCAACATAAAGGCCCATGACTCCATAGAGACCACCTTGGTCATGAACCAGGACGTTCGCGGGGCCATGAACCTCATGGTGCGCGAGATTCGGCAGGCGGGCCTAAGCCCCAAGGAGATCGCCGGAATCGGTTTTCAGCAGGACGCGGACGACCGCTTCGACACCGACGCCAACTCCTTTCACTTCACGGCGGACATCAACAACAACGCCGCCATCGGCGGGTCGGGCGAGGACGTCTGCTATTACATCGAAAACGATCCGGGAACGAACTCCGACGCCCTGTGGCGGCGCACCGACTACGGCAACGCCGGGGCCCTGACCCCCCAGATGGTTATTCCCTACGTCACCAACTGGCAGGTGCAGTACCTGGCCCAGGACGGCGCTACCGCAGTTGCCGCGCCGAACGGAACCAACGTATTTTTCGTGGATATAACGCTTCAGGCCCAGACCAGCAAAAACGATGCCCTTACCGGCAACGTGAAGACCCAGACCATGCAAACCCGCGTGAGGGTGAGAAATGCAGGCCTTTGATTCCATAAAGCGATTCGCCCGCAGAAGCCGTGGCGCTGACGGAGGATTCTCCCTGGTGGAGGTCCTCATAGCCATGTCCATACTCTCGGTGGGCCTTCTGGCCCTTGCCCAGATGCAGATTACGGCAATGCAGATGAACCGGGCCAATTTGAACCGTGCCGAGGCGGAAATAATCGCCCAGGAACGGATGGAAAACGTCATAAACGCCACCTGGCCAAATGTCGGGGGGCTGGCGGGAACCTTCCCTCTGCTGCGCAACAGCATAACCTACAACGTGACAACCACCGTGGGAGCCATCGTCAACCTCACCCGCCCCGTGCAAGTGAGGGTCACCTACAACGACGGCAAAGACAGGGCCGTCACATTCAACACGACAAAGAGCCAGGCGGAGGATCCCGTGTAAATGGAAACTTATCGCCATATTAATATGCGCGGGCGGGACAAAGGTTCCGTCACGGTGCTTTCGCTTCTGGTCCTGGTGATCCTCACCCTTCTGGGCATAGGCGTTCTCACATCCTCGTCCTCCGACACCCGTTCGGCCCAGAACGAGAACGTCTACCGGCGGAACTTTTCCAGGGCCGAGGCTGCTGTGCGCGGCGGGATGCAGGCCCTTCAGGACGAAATCACGGCGGACCCAAGCGGCCCCAACCTGCGCGACTACACCTTTCCGGGGCTCGTAAAGGCCACCACCCAGGGGGTCCTGCCCGACCCCACGGACCCGGCCCAGTGGACAACGGCGGCTTCCGTGCAGGTGATAGACTCCGAGTGCCGCTACCGGATAGTGGAAACCAGGATCGACGGCTCCCTTGACGCCACCGCAACCCAGGTTCGCTCCTACGTGGTGTTCGGGCGCTCCAACCAGTTGAACGGCGAGGCCGTAATCAGGGTCGGATATCGAGTCAGGCTCCAACCAGCCGTCTAGTCGCCTGTATAAAAACGCGATCTGCTGTGTCAGGCTTCTCAGGCCGGCGCGTCGCGTACCTTGGGGTACGCGTCCTTCCCGCCCTGCTCGCCTTCCTTGCAGCTCATCGTTTTTATCCAGGCTCTGATCTCGCCGCCTGAAAAAGGAAAAAGAGCAACGGCTGTGGTCCTTGTTTTATCAAGGCTCTGATCCAGCCGCCTGAGAGAAAAAAGAAGAAGAGGGTTGGGCGGCACTTTGTTCTTATCAAGGCTCTGATTCAGCCGCCTGAAAAAAGAAAAAAAAGCACGGCGGGTGGTTCCATTGCGGTGCGGGTTCACCCGGCAGGCGGAAGGTTTTGCAGAAGGGCAGTAAAGCGGCGGAAGGCCGCAAGCGCTTTCATGAATTAAGACGTATTGCCAATCAACAAAAGGTGGCTGCCATGGACCAGACGAATTCCACTCACCGGTTAAATCAAAGGCGTTCCGGCGGAGGGTTTAGCCGGAAATTAGCGGTTTTCTTCTGCGTCCTGGCCCTTTTCGGGCTGGCATTCTCAAGCGCGGCCATTGCGGCCAACCGGGTCAGTTACAGGGTTGACTTCCCGTCCGGCACATCATCAAGCGCCCGGTGGAAACTGGTCAGCACGGGCGGCGGCGGCTGCGCCTACGACTCCGGCTGGAAAGCCGACCTTGTAACCGTCAACCGCTATACAAGCCTCACGTGCACCTACGAAATCCAGTACAACACCCTTTCGGGCTACTGCTCGCCACCCACCAGCGCGCCGTTCATAGGTATTCCCGCAAATGAAAAAGCCACGGTAACCATAACCTCGCCCGCCTATACAAGCTCGGCGGTCAAGTTCACGATGACCCTTCTGCCCGCAGGGGCTGTCTCGGCAGGCGTCCGGTACAGGGTTGTGCGCGGCGGAACCTGCGACGCGGAAACCTCGGCCTGGACCGCCTCCGGCAGCACGGTCACCATGAGCAACATCTGCGAGACCTGTAATTATTCGGTGGAGTTCCTGTCCGCAGGCTCTTATTGTGCGCCTGCCACCATCAACCTTGGCGCCCTGGCGCCCCAATCGGCCACCCGGACAATTCCGACAGTCACATTTACCGGCAGCACAAAGAATTTCTCCCTCACCATTCCGTCAGCCCCCACCGGAGCCCAGTGGCGGATAGTGAGGCAGGCCGGAACCTGCACAGCCTGGACATCCGGCTGGGCCAATTCCGGGGCAACCATCAGCGACACGACCTCAGGCTGCAACGTCTGCTCTTACGCGGTGGAATTTACCACCATACCCGGCTACGACACGCCCGCAGGCTTTACTGGGGCCTACGGGCCGGGAACCCACAGTCTCGGATCATTCCCCTACGTGGTGAACATGGTTAAGTTCACCGCCACGCTCTTACCTGCGGAAGTGAACAGCGCAGGGGCCATGTTCAGGATCAAGAGGCTGGTGACGGGACCCTGCTCCGGGATAACCTCCGACTGGACCGCTTCGGGCGGAACCGTTCTGTTCGCCGACGCCACGGGTGCAAGCGGCCCCTGCGAGTACGTGATAGAGTTCCTCGACATTCCGGTTTACACCGAGCCTTTGTCCACATCGGGGATATTCGCGCCCTCGGCCACCACCTACAACCTGGGAAATTTCACCTATCTGCCGCCCTCCGGACCGTTCTGCGATGATTTCAACGGAAGCATGAACCCGACCTGGATGTGGACGGACAAGACCGCCGACCTTGCAAACCCCGCAAGCTACACCATGACCAACGGCAACACGGCGGTCAAAATCAGGGCCAGGGGAACCAGCTTTTTCACCACCAGCAACAAGTTTGCGGCCCTTTTCAACAACGACGTTTCGGGCAATTTCGAGGCGGTTGTCAAGATCACCGAAAACAACCGCACCTACGAGTTCGGCAAGGCGGGCATATCGGCCCGCAACAACATGGCCAGCGTTTCCGGCGGATACGCCTGGACGGGCGTGGTGGATGACCACGGTTTCGGAATATATTGGGACTCCAACGGCGACGGAACCCTGGATTCCAACCAGGTGACAGAAGGCGCGGTTACCTACCCGGTGTGGATAAAGCTGCGCAAGGTGGGCTCGCAGTTCACGGGCTTTTACTCCAACGACGGCACCACCTATAGACAGACAGGCCCCACCGTAACCGCAGGCGGCGTGGCAACAACCCAGGACATAGGCCTTCTGGTCTGCAGTTACGACTCCGGCGAATACAAGGAGGTGGAGTGGGACGATTACTGCGTCACCACCCCCACAACCACCGTGAATTTCACCTGCCACATACTGCCCACGGCGATCCAGCCCGATGCGAGATGGCGGCTCTACAATATCGACACGGCATCCTACCAGACCGCCTGGACCGCCACTGACGTGGTGATGGCAATTCCGCCGGGAGCCCACTACAATATAGAGTGGAGCCTGGTGGACGGCTGGACCTCGCCCGCCAACCAGAACAACGTGGAGATACCCGCAGACCTCGGCTGCACCACCTCATGCACCGTAACCGGCACCTACGAGCAGATACTGGTCTCCACCACCACCACCACAAGCACCACCACCACCACCAGCACAACGACCCTTCCCACCACCACGTCATCAACAACGGCTGAGGCCGTGCTCTGCATCGATCTTGCGGACAGGCCCCTGGAAGCCCAGATGAACGCGGCGGCGGCCAACATCATGTTCGTTCTGGACGACTCCGGCTCCATGGACTGGCAGTTCATGACCACGGAAAGCCAGGGCATGTTCGAGAGCAAGTATTATATCTGGGCCATGGCCGACGATGCCTATTCGGGCAATCTTCTCACCGACAAGGGCAAGTGGAAGAGCCAGTGGAGCGGCTACAACAGGCTTTATTACGAGCCCGCCACCGATTACGAGCCCTGGCCCAACTACACTAACGCCAGCACCACCACCACACTTTCCTACCCCAACGACGCTTCTTCGGGAAGCTTGAACCCGATGGCGATTTACCAGACGGTCAGCCTTGGATGGGTTGTGGATGACGGAGACGCCGGGTTCACAAAGGGCGGAATTGGCAACTTCAGGAGCTCTACTTCCGGCAGTCCGTGGCAGGGGGATTATTTTTACTCGAACACCACATCTCCCACTTACGGAACGCAATGGGCCCGGTGGACCCCCACGGGGCTTCCGGCAGGCGCTTACAACATATACGCATATTGGGTTGCGGGTACCACCAATCGAACTGCCAACGCGGTTTACACCATAAACTGCATTGGCGGCGATTACACCACCAAGCCCTATAACCAGAATTCAAACGGCGGAACCTGGGTTAAGTTCGAGACCCTGGAAGGCGGAGGCGTATACAATTTCGACGGCACCAGCGGCTATGTTCAGCTCGACAACAATTTCACGAACACCACAAACACTGTGGCATCCTTCGACGCCGTGAAGTTTGTGCCTGTCGGGTCGAATCCCACAGTGGATGTAAGGAACGCCCACTATTACATGTGGAGCTATGAGAACAACACACCCTACCTTGTGAACTTTGAAGACGGCGTAATCAAATATTACAGGTTCGGAATAAACAGCGCCATAAGGGTGGAGGAGGGGGGCGTAATCGAAGACACATCCCCGCCCGATGACGTGATAGCCAAGGACGCTGCGGGCAACCCGATGAGCTACGCGGACGCCCTGCAGAACTGGTGCAACTGGTTCACCTTCTACCGCAGGCGCGTGCTCACGGCCAAAGCGGCTGTGGCCCGCACCCTGGTGGAACTCCAGGGCGTGAACGTGGGTTTCTACAGCATCTGGGGCAGGCTCATAAAGCCCGTTCAGCCGGTGAAGGTGAAGGTGAGCGGAATAATGACCGACAACACCGGCGCGCTTCTCACGGCCCTTTACAGCACCAACAGCACAACCGGCTACTACGCTTCGGGCAGTACGCCGCTAAGAACGGCGCTCAACACGGTTGGAAAGTATTACACCCAGGGCCAGGCAACTTCCATAGGCTCCTGGCCCTATGCCAACGCGGACGCGGGCGGGGCCTGCCAGCAGTCCTTCACCGTGCTCATGTCGGACGGTTTTTGGAACGACTCCTTCGCATCCGTTGGCAATGTGGATGACGACGGCACGGATTTTTCCGGAATGGCTCCTTATAAGGACACCTGGAGCGACACCCTGGCGGACGTGGCAATGAAGTACTACGCCTACGACCTTTCCAACACCCTGGAAAACCTGGTGCCCACCAATTTCCAGGACAAGGCCACCCACCAGCACATGGTGACCTACACCGTGGCCTTCGGCCTCTACGGAACCCTGAACCCGGACAATTACGACCTCACCAATACGGATGAAGGCCTGCGTGTTTATCCCTCCTGGCCCCAGCCCACCGCAGATTCACAGGCGGCGGTTGACGACATGTGGCACGCGGCGGTGAACGGCAGGGGCAGGTTCCTTTCGGCGAGAAGCACGGCGGAGCTTGTGGACTCCCTTTTGGGCATCGCCCAGAACATCGTAAGCCGCATAGGTTCCGGCGCATCGGTCTCCATCAACGGCGAGGAACTCTATGCGGGCACCATCCTGTTCCAGTCCTCCTACTCGGCGGATACCTGGACCGGTGATGTCAAGAGTTACCACGTGGATGAATCCTCAGGCGCGGTCCTTGTCGAATCGCCGGTCTGGAGCGCCGCCACCGAGCTTGAGGACGACAACTGGGACACCGACCGCAAGATAATAACCTACAACGGCTTCAACGGAATTCCGTTCCGGCATTCCAGCCTTACCTCGCTTCAGAAGACTCAGCTTCACCCCACGGACACGGCCCGCCAGGAAGCCATAGTCAAGTATATACGCGGCTACCAGGGCGATGAAGTCACCAATCCGGGCGGAACATTAAGGGGGCGCACGAAGAAGCTGGGCGACATAGTGCATTCCGCGCCGCTTTTCGTGAACAACATGCTTCTGGCGGGCGGCAACGACGGCATGGTCCACTGCTTCGACGCAGACACCGGGCGGGAAATCTTCGGCTACGTGCCCAACGCGGTGTTCAACAACCTGTCGCTTCTGCCCCTGACCAACTACGTCCATATGTATTACATCGACATGCCCTTTGCCCAGAACACGGTGAATGGCCGTAATATGGTGGCCGGAGCCCTGGGCAAGGGCGGCAAGTCCATATTCCTTCTGGATGTCACCGACGCCAGGGGAGTTGCAACGGAAAGCGCGGCAACCAGCATCGTCAAGTGGGAATACCCCAGCGCCACAACACCCACCGCCGAAATCAGCGGCCTGGGCTACACCTTCAGCAAGGCCTTCGTGGTGAAGACCCACGCGGGATGGGGCGTCATTTTCGGCAACGGCTACTCTTCCTCCGAGCAGAAGGCCAAGCTCTACGTGGTGAAGGTGTCGGACGGCACCATCATGAAGGTGATAGACACGGGGGTGGCTACCTGTAACGGCCTCTCCACGCCGGTTCCGGTGGATTTCGACGGCGACGGCACGGTGGATTACGCCTTTGCAGGCGATCTCAAGGGAAACCTGTGGAAGTTCGATCTCACCTCGTCCTCGCCGGCATCCTGGACCGTGGCCTACAAGGCCGGTACAACGCCCAAACCCCTTTTCACCAACGCCGGCACGGACGGCCTGCCCCAGCCCATCACCACCCGGCCCGACGCCATGCTTCACTGCAAGGACGGCGTACCCGGAATGATAGTGTGCTTCGGAACGGGCAAATACATAGGCGACGTGGATTACGCCGACAGCCGCACCCAGACCATATACGGAGTGTGGGACTACGGCGACGACGCGGATGATGCGGAATACCTGGGAACCTTCAACAGGGGCACCCTAGGGCTTTCCAACCAGCCGACCACCGTAACCCTGGTAAGGCAGGAGGTCGCCGCCACGGTAACTTCCGGCGGGCGCACGGCCCTTGTGCTCACGGCAAGGAATCCGGTATGGACCGTCCAGGACGACGCAACTCCGGGCCAGAACGGCAATCCTTCCTCCCTCACGGCCAACAACGCCGGCTGGTTCTTCGATCTGCCCGGCTCCCGCGAACGTGTGGTGCGCGATCCGGCCATACGCAACAACAAGTTCACGGTGATTTCAGCCATTCCCAGCAACTCGGCCTGCTCCGGCGGTGGTTCCTCGACCCTGTACGAGATGGATCCCTGCACCGGGGGACGGACCCAGAAGCCCAAGCGGCCCACCTTTGACGTCAACAACGACGGACTGGTGAACGAAGGCGATTATGTCGTGATCACCGACCCGGATACCGGCCAGTCAACGACAGCTGATGTCACCGGACTGGTTTACAACGGCCTCCTTTTCCCGCCGTCGGTGCTCCGTGACGGCGACCTCGAACGCCTCTACATGGGAACCGCAGGCGGCACCATCGAGGCCCAGGCCGAATCCACGGCAAGGTTCGGCTTCTTCTACTGGCTGGAAGTCCAATAGGTTCAATTCCCGCCCGGACCAGTGGGTTCGGGCGGGAGATCACAACGCGGGAGAACGCCATGAAAACCTCAGTAATCCGAAAGAACCTGTTGGCCCTGCTGGTAATCGCCACGGCCTGCGTTTTTGCAGCGAGCGCCCTTGCTGCAGAGGATATTCCCCTTCTGCCGGTTGCGCCGGTTTCCCCCGTGACCACCGCGCCCAAGGCCCCCGCGCCTGCCAAGAAAACCACCACGTTAAAGAAGTCTTCGTCCACCCGGACAATCTCCACTGCGGAGGCGGAAGCGGCTGGCATCCCGGCCTTTGACGGCAAGGGGACCATAGACGAGGTGGTTGCGGGCGGCTTTATTATCGATGATCGCACATTTTATCTGGCTCCGGGATGCCGTTTCAGGAAGTCCTCAACCTTGGCCGCTGCCGGTTCCTCCTTTAAAAAGGGCTCCAAGGTTGGCTATGTTCTAAACCAGAAGAAACTGATCTCCGAACTGTGGCTTTTAAAGTGACCAGCTCGGTTTTCATCGGTCGGCCTGCTGCGCGTTTTGCGCCTGTAACTTTTTCCTTCGTTCACCGCGCTGTTGATCCGGCATTTACGGCGCGGTGAATTTCGTTTTTTCGTCCAAAAGGAGTGCCTAATGGGAAAGAGCGCCATCTTCGTGCTTTTTTCGGCGGTAATGGTTCTGGCTTCATCCGTCGTGTCGGCGCAGGCCGATTATTACGGGTACAAGGACGCCAAGGGCGTGTGGCGTTACACGGACGACATGGGTTCCATCCCGGCGGCGTACCGCAAGAGCATGAAGGTCCTGAAATCCGAAAAGCCGGAGGAAAAACCAGCCGAAGCGGCGGATTCCGGGAAGGCCGCCGATGATAAAGGTACTGACGCTGCGGCCAAATCGGGTTCCTCCGACGGAGGCAAGGGAATGGGCGCCCGGCTGGAGATGCTGAACAGGGAACGTGACGCCCTGGAAAAGGAGAGGGAGTCGCTTGCCGCCGAAAGGAGCGCCCTGGAACAGGAACGCACCAAGACAGCCTCCCGGAAGAGCCAGGCTGAAATTAACGAAAAGGCCAAGGCGTACAATGAGCGGGTAAAGGCATACGACGCCCGCCGCCAGGCCTACGAAAAAAAGGTGAAGGAGACGGTGACGGCCCGTTAGGGAGTCTGCGCAAAACATGTTTCGAAAAGGGGGAGGCTAGGGGAGCGAAAACCGGGCATTTTTTCTTCGGGGTATCTGTACGGACCGGTTTTGGCCCCTCGAAAAGGAAATGCCCCCGGAAGGCTTGCGGGGAGCTTGCCTAACGGGGGCGTACCCTTGGAAAAGGGGGGGACTTTTCTTCAGGGCGTCCTTACTATAGACATGCGTTGCGTCCGTGTCAAGAAGTATGATTCCTTTTTGAGGATGAAATGGGTCACACATAGTAAGGCTTTGATTTTAAGGTAAAAATATTGTACATAATGTCACTTCCGCTTTAAGGCCCGCAGAATTCACGCCCAGGGTATTACTTGCCAGCCCGTTAAAAAAGCGAAAAAAGCAGTAAATTATTTTACTTACAGGACCCGTTCGCTCCCAAGGGCCATATCGGCTTTGAGTCAATTCTTTTTTTTGCGGACGTTTTCATGGCCCCTCCCTTGCGTAAATACTCCCGGTCATTGGATACATGCCGGACCCAGGAAGCAGGTCTCACGGGCTTCCTGCCTCTTGTCCCGGAATTGATTCTCCCTTGCAACCAGTGGAGAACGGCTTCCATTTCGGAAACCGCATGATTTAAGGGTTGGCGGCTTTCCTTGAAGCGCGGGCGTCCCGTACGTCCAGGAAAAAAATGGCTTGGCCGAATGTCGGTGACGCCTGCCCTTTTCCATATATGGTTGCTCTGGAATCCGGGGAAGTCACTGACCGAATGGTCAGGTAATAATGACATATATTTGATGGATTCTTCAGATGTTTTCTATTCAGCAAGTGAACAGTTCCCCGTTTCATTGGATTTTGCGCTGTACAGCGTGTCTTGGTTAACAAATTGAATTTAAAGATGTAAATTATAAAATATCCGTTCGGTTAAATGCCTTTTATTTGTCTTGACACTGCGTGGGTTTCTGCCATAAATGAAGAGTCATTCATTTTTTAGGATGTCCGGCAGGTCCCGGCGCTGACGCCGCTTCCAGCCGCAGGAAATCTCATTCAAGGAGGAACGTTCTTATGGTGAGAAGGATAAGAAAAGCAGCCGTATTGGGTTCCGGGGTCATGGGCGGCGGAATCGCAGCCCTTTTGGCCAGCGCCGGAATCAAAACCCTTCTTCTGGACATTGTCCCCTTCGATCTTACGGAGGAGCAGAAAAAGGACAAGAAGCAGAGAAACCGTATTGTTCAGGCCGGTTACGACGGAGCGGTGAAGGCGCGTCCCGCCCTTTTCATGCTTCCCAAGAAGGACTCGGCCCTGGTCTCCGTGGGTAATTTCGAGGACGACTGGGATCAGCTTGCAGAATGCGACTGGATCGTCGAGGTTGTCGTCGAAAACCTCAAGATCAAGCAAGACGTGATGGCGAAGATCGAAAAGATCAGGAAGCCCGGCTCCATCATCTCCACAAACACCTCCGGTATTCCGTTGAAGGACATTTCGGCCAATTCCTCCGCCGATTTCAAGAAGAACTTTATGGGCACGCACTTTTTCAACCCGGTGCGCTACATGAAGCTTCTCGAACTCATCCCCGGAGCGGAAACCGACCAGGAAGTCTTGGATTTCATGGCTGATTTCGGCGAGCGCATCCTCGGCAAGGGCATTGTCTGGGCCAAGGACACCCCCAATTTCATCGGAAACCGCATCGGCGTACAGGGCATGGTCCAGGCCATGCAGTTCATGGTTGAAGACGGCCTTACCATCCCCGAAGTGGACGCCATTTTCGGCTCCTCCATGGGCCGTCCCAACACCGCCATGTATAAGACCGCAGACCTCGTTGGCCTCGACACCTTAGGCCACGTGGCCAAGAACACCTACGATCTGGTTGTTGACGACGAGGCCCGCGAATCCTTCAAGGTTCCCGCCTTCGTGGCAACCATGATTGAGAAGAAGCTCCTCGGCAACAAGACCAAGGGCGGCTTCTACCGCAAGGACATCACCCCGGAATGGAAAAAGATCGCCAAGGTGATCAATCCTTCCACGGGCGAGTATGAAGAGTACGGCAAGCCCGACTTTGCCTGCCTCGCGGCGGCCAAGGGAGCCAAGGACCTTGCCGACAAGATGAAGGCCATCGTGTACGGCGACGACAAGGCCGCCAAGTTCGCGTGGCGGGTGGTTTCCAACGGGCTTGTTTACGCGGCCAACCGGATTCCCGAAATCTCCGACACCGTTGTTGAAATCGACAACGCCATGAAGTGGGGCTACAACTTCGCAATGGGTCCGTTCGAGTCATGGGACGCCATCGGAGTGGCCGAATCCGTAGCCAAGATGGAAAAAGACGGCCTTAAGGTTCCCGAAAAGGTCAAGAAGATGCTCGCCTCCGGCGCAACTTCCTTCTACAAGACCGAAAACGGCCAGGTCTCCTTCTACGATTTCGCGTCAGGCAGCTACAAGCCCATCGTTCTTTCCTCCACCATCATAAGCCTTGCCGCCGCCAAGGGCGCGGGCAAGCTGGTGAAGAAGAACAACTCCGCAAGCCTCATCGACATCGGCGACGGCGTGTTCTGCGTGGAATTCCACACCAAGATGAACGCCATCAACCGCGAGTTGGTGGAAGGCATGGGCGAGGCCCTGGACTATGTCGACAACAACGGCGTGGGCCTTGTCATCGGCAACCAGGCCCCCGGCTTCCCCGGCGCTTTCTCAGCCGGCGGCGATCTGGCCTACATGCTTGGCCTTGCGAAAGAGGGCAAGTTCTCCGAGATCGACGCCTTCCTTGACATGGCGCAGTCAGGCCTCCAGAAAGGCCTTTACTCCCCCTTCCCGGTGGTTGCCGCTCCCTTTGGCATGACCCTTGGCGGCGGCTGCGAAGTCTGCCTTGGCGCCGACCGCATCGTTGCCCATTCCGAGCTTTACATGGGCCTCGTTGAAATCGGCGTGGGCCTTCTTCCCGCAGGCGGCGGCTGCATGAACCTGTGGAAGCGCTTTGTCACCACCACCCCGGACGCAGTGGACGTGAAAGACCTGGCAGCCTACTTCCTGCCCGTGTTCATGGCCATCGCAACTGCGCAATACTCCAACTCCGCAGCAGAAGCCCGCGCCAAAGGCTTCCTTAGGCCCATCGACCGCATCGTGTTTAACCGCGATTACCTCATCGGCGAAGCGAAAAAGGAAGTCCTGCGCATGGTGGACGCCGGTTACGCGCCGCCCGCAAGGCAGAAGCTCCGCGTTCTGGGAGAAGCGGCCCAGGGCATGGCCGAAGCCGAGCTTTTCAACATGCAAAGCGCCGGTTATGTCTCGGAGTACGACGTCTTCCTTGCCAAGCGCATCGCCTTTGTCATCGGCGGCGGCGACGCAAAGAGCGGAGGCTACATCTCCGAGGAAGCCATGCTGAAGCTGGAGCGCGAAGCCTTTGTCGATTTCTTCAAGGAAGAGAAGACGATGGCGAGGGTGGAGGCTATGCTGACGACAGGAAAGCCTTTACGTAACTGATTATAGCCCGATCATGGGAGGTATTTTGATATGAGAGAAGCTTACATCGTATCGGCAGTGAGAACTCCGGGCTGCCGGAGGGCCAAGGGCGCTTTCGCCGACACCCGTCCCGAAGGACTTCTGTCCTTCATCCTGGGCGCGGCAGTTGACAAGGTTCCCGGTCTTTCAAAGGGCGACGTTGAAGACATCATGTGCGGCTGCTCCTTTCCCGAAGCCGAGCAGGGCCTGAACGTGGGCCGCATCTGCGGCCAGATCGGCGGATTTCCCCAGGCGGTTTCGGGAGCCACCGTCAACCGTTTCTGCGCCTCCGGCCTCGAAGCCGTTGTCCAGGCCAGCATGAGGGTCATGTGCGGTTTTTCCGATGTCACCATCGGCGCTGGCCTTGAGTCCATGAGCTACGTGCCCATGGGCGGAAATATGCCCAGGCCCTGCCCCGAATACACCGAAGCCCACCCGGAGATGTACTGCTCCATGGGCATCACCGCCGAAAACGTGGCCAAGCGCTACAACGTAAGCCGCGAAGCCCAGGACGAGTTCGCCTACAATTCCCACATGAAGGCTGCGGCGGCCCGTGACAACGGCAAGTTCATCGAAGTCGTGCCCACCC
Organism: Deltaproteobacteria bacterium; assembly: GCA_016235345.1. Taxonomy (NCBI): domain Bacteria; kingdom Pseudomonadati; phylum Myxococcota; class Myxococcia; species Deltaproteobacteria bacterium. The sequence goes on from JACRLG010000023.1 coordinate 131,829, forward strand.
CGGCCATCAAGTACGTTGAGCAGCCGGACGGCACCTTCAAGAAGGAAACCTTCATCCAGGCGGTGGACGACGGCATCCGCGCCGAAACCACCATGGAAGGCCTTGCCAAGCTGCGCCCGGTTTTCGCGGCAGTGGGCTCGGTGACCGCAGGCAACTCCTCCCAGACCACCGACGGCTCCGCCGCCTGCGTCATCATGAGCGGCGACAAGATGAAGGCTCTGGGAATCAAGCCCCTTGGAAAACTCGTGTGCTACGCCACCGTGGGCTGCAACCCGGACGAAATGGGCGTGGGTCCGGCTCTTGCCATTCCCAAGGTGCTGGCCAAGGCCGGAGTGAAAATCGAGGACGTGGGCCTTTTCGAGATCAACGAGGCTTTCGCCTCCCAGGCCCTGTACTGCATGAGGGAACTTGGCATAGACAAGCCCGGCATGATCGAGCGCGTGAACATCCACGGCGGAGCCATCGCCCTGGGTCACCCGCTTGGCTGCACGGGAGCCAAGCTCGCCGCCACGCTTCTGAACAACATGAAGACCAAGGGCGTGAAGTACGGCGTGGAGTCCATGTGCATCGGCGGCGGCATGGGCGCGGCTGCCCTGTTCGAGCTGTGCGACTAAGGCTTGCCGTTTAGCCTGATTTGTCTGATGGAAAAGGGGAGACCCCGGATGCTTTCGGGGCCTCCCCTTTCATTTTTCCCCCGCCGTCCGCTGTAACAGAATTCACATGTTTTACCCGCAAAGTCCCCACTAGGCCGTTGAGATTGCAGAAACAGTGTGATATGGTACGCGATTCCGTTTAATGAAGCCGGAAAGGCGCGGCAAAAGGCATTTCAGGCGGAATCAAACACCTTCGGACGCACTCATGGGCAACCTTTTCCGCAGACGATTCATTCCCGTCCTGGCAGTGGCCTTAAGCCTTGTCCCGGCCCTTTTGCTCATGGCCTTCATAATCCCTCCCATGACAGCGGCCCTCTCCGGTTGGCTGAGTGAAAATTCGGGGCCCGCGTGGCGGCTGGAATATCTGGAAATCGCTCCGTCCGGAAATTCGACCTTCTCCTTTTACAACAACAAGCTCGCGCTTTCGTTCAAAAAGAGCGACAGGGTGATTCTGTGCACCGCCACCGCCGCTTTTGACCGGGGCAAGTTGCTGGTTTACAGCCGCCCGGAAAACGGTCCGGAAACAAGGTTGCCGGTTTCGTTCGAGCCCCGCGCCGGACTGGCAGGTGCGCGGCCTTCGCAGGTCTTCCGCTTCGCCGTTTCGCAAGGCGTCTCTTATTCGTTTCAGCAGGACATCCGCGAAGACGCGAAACCAGCCGAAGAAGAGGCGGGCGGCGGCGCAACCCTGGACTCGGTCATCAAAAAACTCATAGCCCTTTCCAAAAACGACGAGGCCGGATACGACCTTTTCGCGTTCAGGCTTTCCGGGGCAGGGGGGCCGAAGAGGGGAGCCCTGGTCCGTTTCACGGCTTCGGGAAAGCCGGGCTCCCTTTCCGGGTCAAATCCCTTTCTGGAGTTTCCGGCAAAATACCCGTTTTTGCTGCCCGAATCGGCCAGGGCCGGGGAAAGGGCCGAGACCCTTCAACTGACCGGGCCAGGTTACAAGCCCCAGGCGATCAAGATTCCCGGCAGGTTCCACATTCCCCTGGATTTCATTTCAGAGCCTTTCGCCGGTTTTGTCCTGGCCCGCAAGAGCGAGAGCGGGGCGTACAGCGCCGTGAACGAATCTGCGGCCAGGGTGCGGGTGGCCCGGAACCTGGCCGCTTCATCAGCCCGCCCGACATCCTTCTTTTACCCGGTTTTCTCCGATCCCCAGGGGGTTTACGGTTTTCACGCGCCCTTTACGTGGGTGGATTATTTTTCCGGGGCAGGCGACCGCAGCCCTTGGGGGCAAGCGACCGCGCCGGTGGAATTTCTTTCTGCGGGCGAAAGCGGCTTAACCTTCCATCCCGAAAAGGACGCGCTGTTCGTGGCCGGATTGGGCTTCACCCTGAGAGAAGCCGTTTTCGCGCCCTTGGCCGGGTTCATCACGTCGGCCTTCGCCATGCTGTTTACGGGTTTTTGCGCGGCCTTCTGCCTGGTCTACCTCTTTTTTCCCTTTTTCACGGTGAGGTTTTCAAAGGGCAACACCGCCTCGTCCATTTATTCCCTGACAGCTTCCGGGCTTACCGTGTTCATGGTCACGGGGCTGACGTTTCTGGGGCTTTTCCAGCTTCTGTACCTCAATCTCGATTCCGCAGCCTACCCGGAGCTGAACAAGGTCCATTTTTTTCTGGACTGCTCCCAGGGGGTGTTTCGGATAACGGCCCTTTCGATGGCGCTTTTCCTTTTCATGGCCGTGCTGAAGTATTTCAGGCCGAGCCGCAACTTCCTTTTCGGGTGGTTTTTCGACGAGGCCCGGCACGCCCGGAAGCTCTTTTTCGCCACCCTGATTTCCTTCGCTCTTTCGGTGGGGGTTTTCGCGGTCAAGCCTGGCCGCAGCATCATCCTCCTATGTTCCAGCACCCTTCTTCTGCTCTTTCCCCTGGCCTTCACCTCCTACCTCACCTATTTCAGGCTGAGGGTCAAAAGACGCCTGTCCCTGGGAGGGGTGGCGGTGTTTTCGGGCCTGATTCCCCTGGTGGGCTTCGCGGTTCCCCTGGCCCTTTACGACGAGTTCGGCCCCATACTCATCTACTCGCTCTTTCTTTTCCTGGCCTGGCCCGCCGTGGGTTTTTTCACCGACAAGAACCGGCTGCTGCCCCTTCAGGACGAGCAAAGGGGCAGGTTCACCAGGGCTGTCCAGGTTTTTTTCGTGGCCGCGTGTACCCTTGTGGCACCTATTGCCTGGTTCGTGGTGGAATACCCGCCCCTGGCGGCCCTTCTCTTCATGCCCATAGCCTTTGCCCTGGTCAACCGGACACTTTCGAAATTCGGATGGACCTTTTCCCCCAACATGGCCCAGACCCTGTTCATAATCTGGCTGGGAATAGGGGCCACAACGAGCCTTCTTTGCTTTTACCAGAAGGATTTCGAGCTTCCGGGCATGGACATGTTTTACAGCCGCATGGACAAGATGAACGTACCGGCCTTGAGGGACGACGCGGACATCCCCCACAGCCTGATATACGAGCCGGGGACCCGCCTTGGAAGCCTCGCCCGGCGAATCCACACGGATTTTGCCATGAGCCTTACCCGGAGCCTCTACAAGGATGTTTTCACCGCTGTTTCGGGCACCCTTCTGGCCGGGAGCCTCCTTTTCGCCTATCTGGCCGTCTTGTTTCTCTCACTGTGGCAGATGCAGGCCTACACCCTCCACCAGTCCATAAAGCGGCTGAACGAGCCCCTGTTCCGTTTCGTCTGCTTCGCCTTTCTGGGGGTGTTCGGGCTTTATTCGTTCCTGTCCACGGGCTGTTACCTGCCCCTTACCGGCGTGCCCTTTCCCCTGGTCTCCGACGGCGATTCATACCGCTTCTTCACCCTCACCCTGTTGTGGATTTCCCTTCTAAGCCCCTGGCAGGAAAGAACCTACTGACATGCCCTCGAAAAAGCGTGCCATACCATTTCGTCGGCGAGTCCTGGCCCTTTTGCTGGTGGCCGGTTTTTCCGCCAGCTTTTTCGCCGTAACGAGGCTGGCCCGCCACGACGCGGAGCTTTCGGACGAGCGCAGGGATTTTTCCCATTCCATGTTTTTGCTCTACGAGCAGGAGAAGGGGCTTTCGATATCCAACCGGCTTGGGCTTGGGGATTTTTCCTTTTCCCGCGCCCAAAGGCCTGCCCACGTCCCCTTCGAGCGCTACGCAATGATAGAGAAGAAGGATTCGGGTTGGAAACTCCTGGTGAGCGACCTTGCCAACGCCTACGCGGTTCAGAATCCCGAAAAGCCCGAAACCGCATCCTTCAGGGTGATAGCCGACGGCGAACACGAGGCCGCGCCCGGAATTTACGTTTTCAACAACAACCTGGTGGGGCTTGGCCGGGAGGAAGGCGGCGGGTCCATGTCGGCGAGCCGGCTGGGCTACCTGTTTTTCCTTGCGCCCGGTCAGAGCGTAACCCTTGGAAAGAGCCTCAAAAACCAGGCGGTCTTTCCCGTGGCGGAACAGGCGAGAATTTTCGAGGGCGCTCCCACCGCCTTTCTTCCGGGCCGGTGGCTGGAACTAACCGCCGACAGGGACGGGACGATCCGGGTGAGCTTTCTTGACCGGCCAACCGTCACCAAGGGCGGGAAGGCGTTCCCGGCGAGGCTTCAGCCCCGCCTCTGGCCCCTCAGCCTGGTGGCGGGGGAGGAGGACCCTCTTCTGCCAGCGGATAAAACCGCTGTGGCCTGGGTTCAGGCAGTGACGGCCACCGAGGGCGGCGGGTCGGGGGAGATGAAGGGAAGTGCCTTCAGGCTTAAGGCAAGCGGCGGCGAAATCCGGGAAATCCCCCTCTTCGCCCTTAAAACCGGAAAGGGGCCGGACAACACCACTGCCCTGTGGGTGATTTTCAATTTCCGGCAAAACCCGCTTTTCGGGGCCTTAACGGCGGGAAACGATCCTCCTGTGGAGCCCCTTTCATCCACCTGGAACAACCCCATGCGCCAGGTGACGGCCCTTCCTGGAAAGCCCTGCGTTCTCGCCCCCATGTCCAGCCAGTTTCGGCGTTTCGGCGCAAGGCAGAGGGTGAGCTGGGAAAAATACGACAGCATGATCGACACCGCAGATCACGGAACGGTGTCCCTCGATCAGGCTGACGGCGAGGCGGGCAGCCGGAACAGGGCCTATGCCGAATCCGTGATTTTTCATCCCGAAGCCGGGGTCACCATAAGAAACAACCTTCTTTTCGATTCCAGGGAGACCGTGGCCGCGCAAACCCGCGCGCCGAAGGTGGGGGACCTGGCGGCGGCCAACCGGAAAAGCTACCCCTACCTCACCGACCCCGGACGGGACCGGAAAATATTTCTGGACTGGCCAGCCCGCAACAAGAGGAAGCAGCCGGTCTATCTCATTTTCCATCCGGGCCCCGGGGTCTTTGCCGGGGACTCGGCGCGCCTGCCGGCGCCATCCAGGTCCAACCAGGGCGGGTCGTACCTGAAGGACTGGGACGCCCTGGGGGTGTGGTCCCGTTACGCGGTTTGCGTAAACGGAGAGGGCCGGGTGACCCCCCCGCCCTCGGACAAGCGCCTTGCCGGGCTTGCGGTCGGGCCTGATTCATGGGCCTTCCTGGGCCCGCAGTCGGCTGTTGTGGCGGTTTCCCTCGCCAGCGCCAAAGGAGGCCTTACCGGCGAAAGATCGGGGCTCGCCATAAAAAGGGCGTGGGGAGACGCGCCGGTTCTCATCAACGGCGAGGACCTTACGGGCGAATCCAGGGAACTCCGGTACGGCGACGTGGTTTCCTACGGCGAGGGCTCCTGGACCCTGGCATCCAACTTCGGCCTGTGCCTGTTCTCGGAAAAAAAGGCCCTTCCCAAAAACGACACCACAAGCCAGATGGTCCGCTGGACCTTTTCCTCGCCGGTGGACAACGGGGAAATATTAAATTCCATAACCGGCATTCTTGGAGACGAAATCTTCGATCACTCGTCGGGCCGCCACTCCAGGAGGCGCACCCTGTATCCGGGTCTGGCCGAGGCCCCGGACGTGCGGTCCAGGCTCTCGCAGGGCGAAAACGTGCGGCTCACGCTCCAGTCCGACCTCATGGAAATAGTCACCTCGGTCACCCGAAGGCACCTTGCCATGATGGACGCGGATTATCCCTATCCGCCGTGCACCTCCGTTAAAGGCAGAAGGCCCTGCGCCACGCCCTCCACTCACGGCGGGGCGGTGGTGATCTTAAACCGCGAGGGAAAGATAAGGGCCTGCCTCAGCCTTCCCACCTTCACCAGGGAGAGTCTGAAAGGGGCCATTTTCGACAAGACCGCCGACGACACCCGCGACTTCACCTTCAGAAACCGGGCGCTTCAGCTGACGAAAAACGATTACCCAGGCTCCATCTTCAAGACCGTAACAGCCATGTGCTGGCTTTTAAGCCCCCCCTGGCGCTTCGACACCGTTCCGCCGGGGCCGCTGTCCTTTGACATCACGGGTCCTGAGCGCTTCTTCGCGGTGAAATCCGGGGACATCCCCATCCCGCCCTACACCTGCACCAACCACCTGGTGAGCTACTCCTGGGGCGCTTTCTGGGGCTACGAGTTCGGCCCCAAGGGAATAGCCTGCGTGGGCAACCACGGAAAAAGAAGGGACCGGGTGGAATTTCTGTCGGAAATCCTCTACAAGTCCTGCAATCAGGGGGCCATGAGGCTATACACCCAGTACGCAGCCCCTGGAACCCTTCCGGGCTCCTGGATCGAGGTCTACAAGGCCCTGGGTTTCCGGGTCCTGGGCGGGTCGGGAACCCAGTACGGCCCGGCCCTTCGCTTCGCCCGCGACCTTGACGGCGAAATAACGCGAATTCTGCGCCTGGACGCGGGCCTCGTGGACGTGGCGCACCTGGAGCAGTATCCCGCCTCCCTGTGCAAGATGACCTTCGGCCAGATCGTGGAGGCATCCCTCATGCACCTTGCCCTCATGGGGGTTCTCTACTCCAACGGCGGCCAGATGTACCTGCCCACCTTCAGGGAGGACGCGGTGGAGCGCATGGAATCAGACCCCCAAAGCCCCCTTGACCCGGAGATTTTCGCCGCTGCGGCAAGGCAGGTGGGGGACTCGCTGATCCTGGGCTCCCAGAGGGTGGCCGAGCCTGGGCGCGGCATTTTCATGGGCACCTCCCAGCCCTCATTCGTGGAAATCCAGGGCAGCGAGGATTTGGGATACCCGGTTTTCGCCGGAAAGACCTCCACAGCCGAGGTGGTCCAGGGAGCGCCCGGAAGCGAGGTCCAGAAGGCCCACACCCGCTGGATGGGCTGGCAGGCGGGCAGCCTTGCAAAGAACGGCGCGGACTGGAAGTTCAACCGCAGCCGTGAAAAGCTGGTCATGGCCATAAGCGTCGAGAATTCCAACAATCCCAAGGCCCCCACCCACGCCAAGTTTCTCGCGGCCAAGCTGGCCTACACCATCGCCTCCTTTTTCGGAGACTGCGGAAACCAGGTGGAGAAAACATGCGCCTCAAAATAGCCATCGCCCTTCTGCTGGCCTTTGCGGCCTCCTTCCCGGCGTCCTTCGCGGCCTCCAAAAAGGTGAGCCTGCCGGGGCCTTCGGCCAAGGATTGGCCATGCAGAGAGAATTTCAGCATCGTCCAGGGCGAAGACAGCGACATCACGGCCTTTGCGAAAAAATACAAGGTGCCGCCCCTCATCCTTCTGGCCTGGAACCCGGTTCTGGCCGAAGAGGGAAGGGTGAGGCGCTACCGGGAAAAACGGGTAAGGGGAAGGCTTGCAAGGCAGCCCGTGAACATTCTCATCTGCCGCGAGCCTTTTCTGAGAACCCCGCTGGGAACGTATGAAAGCCCCTACAAGCTGGTGCTTTCGCGCTTCTCCGGAATCTACACCTACCCCTGGGCCGAGCTTGGCTCCCGCTGGCGGGCCGACGTGCCTCCGGGAAAGCGCGTGCGCATGGCCCCGGAAACCTGCCTCACCTTTGCACGCAAACCCCACAAGATGCGCCTGAGGTTGAGCCTTCCGGCCCCGGCCCGCACGGAAAAAGCCTTAAATGACGTGGCCAGGACCTTCGGGGTATCCCAGGCCGTCATCAACGCCCTTAACGCCAAGGCCCTACAGAGGGGCTATCTCACCCGCGAGGACGTGGTCTTTCTCCCGTATCCCAGGATAATCGGGGTGGAGGAGGAGGAAGAGGATGAACCGGCGGCGCAAGGGGAGAAAAAGGAGGAAGAAGCCGGGCCGGCTGAATCCATAGCGCCTCCGGGCACAATAGAACCCAGCGGTGAAGAGACGGATTAGCCTGGGGGGCGGAAGGGCGCGACCTGCTGTGTCAGGCCGGGTCGGGCGGCGCGTCATGTACTTTTTGTACTATTCCTTCCCGCCCTCCCCGGCCTTCCTTGCATTTCGCCCCCCAGGCCGGGGTTTCGATGGGTGTGGTGAAAAGACGGTTTGAAACCGGCGGAAGGGCGCGACCTGCGGTGTCGGCTGAGGGCGGAAAAAAATTGATTTGGCATCATAAACGGAATTTGATGTAATGGGCGTTAAGGGAAAACAGGTCAGGGGCATCAACCGGGAAACCATGAAAAAATGAAGTTTCTGCTGTCAGAACTGGACGTGGTGTTCGCCAACGAGCTTCCGGCCCTTGAGCGCTTCAACATAACGAGGCCGGAGGAGCTTGGCCGGTACGCCCGGCACGTGGTGGAGCTTGTGGAAAATTTCGTGAGCCCCTACCGCATCACGGCCATCAACCTTCGGATCCACCACGGGGACGCCCTGTCCAGGATGCCCCTTTCGGAGGTGTGGGAGAGCCTTAGCCGCAGAAAGCCCGAAAGCGTGTCCGCGCATGGGGCCTTCGGGTTCTTCGATGCGCCCGGGGCCTGGAGGAACGACGCCGAGATCGAGGTGGATTTTTCCTGGTTCCTGGTGGCCCGCCTGGAAGACGGCTCCTTCGTCGACCGGAAAATCCACGCCCACAGGGTCCACCTTTCGGTTTCCAGGCCGGACCGCAAGCATTTCCGGGCGGTGCTTGACGACGGCTGGGAAATCGCGGTTCCCGGCGAGGCCCCAACCGGGGTTCACCGCTTTCTGCTCCAGGACATAAACGAAGGCCTTTACGCCTACGGCGTAGGCTCCCGACGGCGCGACATAATCTGCGAGTCCACCGGGCTTCTGAACAGGCTCGTTCCGGGTTTCGACAACCTGTGGCTTGCCACCGTGGATGCGAAAAAGCTCTTTCCCAGGGTGGAAAGATGGACCCTGAAGCCCTTTGCCGGTTTCGGCTATCTTCTTCCGGGACTCCGCAACCTTGAGACGGCCTTTCGTTCCGGGGCCTTTTTTCAGCCGGAAAAGGGAAGCGATTTCTACCTCACCAACCGGTCCAGGCTTGCCGTGAACATTTCCTACGGGGCCAACCGGGCGAGGGAGGCGGTCCACATTTTAAAAAGCCATCCCGGCCTGCACCAGGACGAAAGGCTCGTGCGGGAGATCGAATGCGAGATTCCGGCCCCCAAAAAGGACTGCTTCGGGCGCGCCCGGCTTTCCATCTCCTTTGAAAATCCCAACGGCGACAAGGCGGGGCTTACTGAAAAGATTTACGTGGTGAACCCGGATTCCGCGCCTGCGGTTTCCTTTGACGGGACCCCCGGCCAGGAAGGGCTGGAAAACCGGCTCCTTCTTTCGTCGGCAAGCCTGCCCATACTAAAAAGCGGGGGCCCCGGCCTTCAGATAATGTATTTTCAGGACATGGACCGGGCTGACAGGGCCACAGCGGAAAACCTTTTCCTGTGTTCGGACAAGGGACCAAGGCCCATAATGACCCCCGGTTTTGAAAGCCTCGAGGTCGGCCACGAAGGGGGATGGGCGCCGGGAATAGTGATGCCAAGGGCCGTTCCGGGGCCGCTGGCTCCGGCCAGGGAGGATGCGTCCCAGGTTCTCACCCCGCCTCTTATGTATCATTATATGCATAACGGGGTGAGATACTCCGTGGCCCAGAGATTCAGGTACCGGCAATCACAGCCATGACAGCAAGCAGGGGATGGGGCGCTTTTTCCATGAAACTGGTTTTCGCCATAATCATGTTTTTGGTTTCGCCCCTCCTTGTCCCTTTTTCCCAGGCCCTTGCCCAGGCTGATGCCCCGGCTGACCCGGCGCGGTCGATATCGGTCCTGACAGCTGTGGACGCCTGTTCAGACGAGATGTCCCTTTACCGCTCAAAGGCCGGAAACCTGGCTGGCGCGGCCCATCGGCTGTTTCAGGCGAGCCCGCCCCAGTGGCGGTGGGCCAGCGCCCTGGTCACCCCGGACGGCATGGCCTTTTTCGGCTCCCCGGCGGAGGCCGCCATGCCCACCACCACGGTGCGCGGGGCCTGCGGCTACAAGACCCTCATGAGAAGGCCGGAGGTGAAGAAGAAGACCGCCACGGTGATTTTTTTCTCGGCAGGCCCGCGTGACGGCAAAAGGGTATCGGCCCTGTCCTTTTCCGGTTTTCTGGAGGCCCAGCCGGAACTTTTCGCGTACCCGGTGTGGTCGGCCTACGGGTCGGGCAGGGTGAGGCTTCTGTGGATTTTTTTTCTGGGCAGGGCGGAGCCTGTTGTGGTGGATCACGCGGTTTCGGTTTTCAGGGACTTGGGCTTCACCCCGGTTTTTCCCCTTCCCCTTTGCGCCAACGATCCCAAGAGCCTTTGGCGGGAGATGGCCGCAAGGGTTCCCAAGGCCTTTCCGGTAAGGCCCCTGGCCCCGGTTTTCCGGCGCAGAGGCTCCTTTTCGGTCCAGGTGTCCTTCATGGCGCCCGAAACCCTGGTTTTCGACGAGGACAGCCTTTCCCTTAAGCTTGGCAGGACAGCCGTATCCCCGCCCATGCCGGGGTGGCGCTTCGGCCAGCCCGAACTGAAGGGCCTTTCCCTTAAACAGGGCAGGGTGACGGCGGACGTCAGGCTCCCGTACACGGCCCCCTCCTATCTTGCCCTTTTGAGGGACCGGAGCTTGAAGCACAGCGAGGCGGTTTTTTCAGGCGGGTTCAGGCTGAAATCCTCGGCAGTGCCCGGCACGGTGGGTCCTGCGGACGATGAGGGGCTTTTGAACGTCTTTCTGGCCAAGACTTTTTCCCAGTCGGCCCTTCTTTCCTTCTCGCTTCCCTTGACGCTTGGAATCGACTACAGAATCTGGCCCCTGGAGGCCACGGCCCTGATTTTCTGGGCTTTCCTGGTGCTTGCCGCCTGGAGGGAGTTTTACAAGTCGCCCCCGGACGGGATGACCCTTTACGAGCTGAAAAGGCTCGGACGCTGGTTCATCGCCCTGGGAATCCTTGGCGGCCTCGCCGTGGTCCTCATCATCGGCGGGCACTCGCCGTAACCTTGGGCTCACCGAAAACCGCCCAGGGCCTGCAGATGTCAAATACGTCCAACCTTTTCATATAAAATTACGAGTTGCGATAAACAATCCAATGCAGAGTCAATAATTTCTTTCACTTCGTCGAAGTTTTTCTTCAGGGGATTTATTTCATTTACTTTCATCATAACTTTAACCGATTTTCCAGCCTTTTCTATAGACATCCGATTAGATAAACTACTTCCGTATTTTGTTCTTATTATTTCTATGTCTTCAGCTTTATTAACAAACATCATTTTTATTTGCCCGTTACTCAGCTGGTGCGCAAGCTTTACTTCTTTTCGAGGCAATACATTAGGATAAAATTCAATCCAACTACTGCGATCCTGTCTCGGTTTTGGTTTTTGTATTTTCAGTGCAGAGTAATTCTCATTCGCATACTTACAATAGTCTTTCACAAAAGCTGTAACCAGTTCATTATCTGTAGGCTGATAGCCACGTCTATTTTTCTGGATTGCTTGTGAAATAATACGCGCTTTATATGCCAATCTATCATCGTTAATTCCTTCCGACGTAAAATAGGAATGAATTTCTTCATAGCTGATATGACTATCATAACATTCTGTATCTTTAACAGAGACCAAGTATTTTTTTGGTGCTATGATACATGTTTTAAAAGCATTCCATTCTCCTTTTTTAATACCTTCTTCACCACGTAGATGGTAACGTAATCCTTGATCCGGCATTGGTGTTGAATCTATTTTATTCTCAATAAGAATTGCCACATTTAAGCCATTGATGTCTTCAAAACGAAAAATTAAATCAGATTCTCCAAGATTCGAGATGATTATAGAATGCCATGCTCTAATATATACATTGTATGCTCTTTCACCAAAAATTAAAGTCGTAAACATTTTACGAAAGTTTTCGCTAACTGAAAGCTCCTCAAGTAAAAGTAAATCAATATCTCTTTCGATCACTGATTCCAGAAAACTCATTTCAAGCATGTTGTGCCTCACACATTTATAACTCATACTATTTTATGCACAAAACTTCTTTTGTCCTGACCCACGCTACGAACAGCCACTTATGATATTGTACTTCTCTTTATCCCCCCTTCAATTCCGGCTGGGAACAGGGGAGCTGAGGGCGATGATATGCAAGGAAGGCGAGCGGCGCGGGGAGGAATAGTACACAAGGTACATGACGCCCCGCCCGCCCCCTGCCTGACACAGCAGATCGCGCCCTCAGTTCCCCTGTTTGCGGAGGGCTATGACGGCCGCGCCTAGTGCCCCCATGAACTGGGGGTCCATGCCAAGGTTCACGATGTCAACCCTAAGGACCTTTTCCAGGGCCTTCACCAGCCCCTTGTTCTTGGAGCAGCCGCCGGTTACCGTCACCTTGGGGCGGATTCCCACGCGCCGGGCTAACGTAAAGACGCGCTTGGCCACCGAAAGCTGGACGCCCGCGGCTATGTCTGCTGGCGGATGGCGCTTGTAGAGGAGGCTGACCAGTTCCGATTCGGCGAAGACGGTGCACTGGCTGGTGACGGGAACCACCTTCTTGGCCTTCAAGCTGAGCTCCGAGAACTGGTCCAGGGTAACGTCGAAGGTGCGCACCACGGCCTCGTAGAACCGGCCCGTTCCGGCGGCGCACTTGTCGTTCATGGCGAATTCCAGCACGCTTCCGTCGTCGTTCAAGGCTATGGCCTTAACGTCCTGGCCGCCGATGTCCACTATGGTGCGCACTCCTGGGTCCATGTAATGCGCGCCTACGGCGTGGCAGGTGATTTCCGAGACGTTCTCGTTGGCGAAGGGCACCTCGTTTCTGCCGTAGCCCGTGCCCACGAGGTAGGATATATCCCGGACGTCCAGGCCCTCCACCTGGCCCGCCGCCATTTCAAGCACTTCCCGGCCCGTTTCGATGGGGTCGATCTTGCTTCTTATGAGGGCGCTAGCAACCACCTTGCCCGATGCGTTCAGAATCACGGCCTTGCCGGTGGTGGAGCCTAAATCGCAACCTGCAAAATATTTCGGCATAGTACACCTTTCCATAATTATTGGCCTGTCTAAAAAACGCGAATTGCTGTGTCATGCTTCAAAGCCAATTCCGCCACGTACTTTTAGTACGCTTGCTCATTGGCTTTTCGCACTCCTTGCACTTCATCGTTTTTATCCAGGCTTCGTATCCAGGCGTTCGACAGGCTGATTATGGCGGGGCCTGGTTCCGGTAAAGCCCCGTGTTTTTATGTCGGTCCGGTTTATCCCAACTGGGAAAAATTTGCAAAAACAGCCTTCGGGTCGGCCTATTTGCTTGGCTCGGCCTTGATGACGGTTTCCATGAAGCCTTCGGCCTGCTTGCGGATTTCGGCGGGGGAGACCACCCGCGTGTCCGAAAGGTCGTACTGAATGATGAGAAGCGGGATTCCGCGCTCCCTGCACTTTTCCCGGAACATGCCATTCAGGGCCATGGTGTTCTTGCAGCCCATGTGCCCGGCCATCCAGATCATGTCCAGGTTGAAGCGTTCGTAGAGATCGAAGAGGTCCGTAAAGAAGTTGGTCTGGGGGCCCCTGGTGTGCCGGGCCATGGGGCCCTGCATGATGATTCGGGAAAGGCCCTCCATTATGGTCTGGGGGCTTTTCGTATCGATGTAGGGGTGGCGGTTGTACGAGATCATGTCCATGAGGGTGACGACCCCGTAGCGCTGCTCGGCCCAGGCGATGAGCTCCGGGTAGACCAGGGTGGGCGGGTTCCACAGGGCGGCCCGGAAGCGCTCGTTGTGAAGCGCGCCGCCCTCTGCCCGTATGCGTTTGGCCATGTCCACCATGGTTTTCATGTATTCGGTGCAGGCGGGCCTCCCCGGCATGGCCACCATGAAGATCATGTGCCCCAGGTACAGGGCCTCGCCCGCCAGGGGCGCGGGTTTTTCCCGGATGAGGTCCCATAGCTCCATCTGGTATTCCACCGAGCGGTTGCGTTCGTCGCAGATTTCCTTCAGGCGGTCCCAGTCCATGCGGCCCGGAGTGTTGGCCTCCAGCCACTTTACGGCCCGGAAAAGCTCGTCGGCGAAGTACTTCGTGCTTCGCTCGTCGTAGAAGTTGTAGGGAACGTCCAGGCGGAAGGTGGGGACGTTGAGTTCCCGCTCAAGGACGGTGTAGCAGCTCATGCCGCCGTCGCAGGGCATGTTGGACGTGAGAATGGCGGCGGGCCTCGGCATTTCTCCCTTCAAGGCAAGGCCCATGGTGGCCTTGGGAAGGCTGCATATGTCGGGAGGGGTCCCGGCGTTTTCCGAGACGTCTATGTAGCGCTCGGCGAAATCCGAGCGGATGAGCGGCCCCATGATGCCCAAAAGCTCGGCCATCCAGGGATTCAAGCCCATTGCGTAGATTATTTCGGGCGGAACCAGGTCCTCGTGCATGACGGTGTATTCGGGCCGGGTGAAGACCCCCTCAAGGGTCTCGGTTATGGCCTTCACCACCCTTGAAAGGGCCATTGCGCTCGCCTGGCGGTAGAGGCCCTCGCGTCCCTTGGTGGACATGTCGAAGAGGGTGCCGCAGTCCAGAAGAACCTTGAGCCAGGGCTTGGACCTCAAATGCCCCAGCATGGTGAGCGGCCCAACCCTCAATCCCATGTTCGCTATGTGGCCGTATGCCTCAGCCTTATAATATAGCGTGCGGGCCTGCTCCATGGGGCTGACCCTTGCGCCCTTGAGATCGTATATGCTCATGACCTTTTCCTGTATCCCGCTTCGGGTTTCATCCCCAATTAAAATTCTTTTAAGGCCAGCGCAGACAGGCTGATCAAAAACGATGAAATGCAAGGAAGAGGAAAGCGGGCGGGGAGGAATAGTACTTGCCGTACATGACGACCCGCCCGCTTTGCTCTGACACAGCAGTTCGCGTTTTTGGACAGCCTGTCACTTGCCCATGCTTTCCATAAAGGCCTGGACTCTGGTCTGCAGTTGCCCCTCGCTTCCCAGTGAATATTCCCGCTCCAGGCGCAGAACCGGTATTTTGGCCTTTCTGAGGGCGTTGATCATGGGGCTCGCCTCAACGCCCCAGGTGTCGCAGAACTTCATGGTTTCCAGCACCACGCCGTCAACCCGGAACTCTTTTGCCGCCGCGATGATCTCCTCGACCCTGGTGTCGAACTCCTCCATCATGCGGGGGCAGCTTATGTTGGAGAGGCTGCGCCGGGCAAGGACCGTGAGGGGGTCGCCTTCGTCGTCTATGGGGGCAAGGGCCGGGATGGAGCCTGTACAGGTGCGGTCCCCAACCACGAGCGCCCCGGTGGACTCGATCACCCTTATGTAGTGCGGATCGTCGCAATGGCTTCCGGCCATGAGGAGGCGCGCCCGGTAGTCGTCTATGCCGGGGGCGTTCCGGGCTGTTTCGTAGAAAACCCGCAGATGGGGGATGATGAGGTCCGTGGGCGACGAGGAGGCTGCGGCGATCAGGGCCTGGAACATGGCCCCGGTGAGCGGCGGGTGGTCGCGCTTCCTCAAATCCGAAATGTCGCGCATGAGGGCGAGATATTCGTTGTGGGCGTCTATGGCGCGGGACAGGGCCGCGTCGTCGGTGACCACGTTGAACTTGTCGGCGAGCTTTTCCGCCAGCATGGAAAGCTCTTCGCGCATCCACTGGACAGCCGCCTCGCTCCTCTTGTGGGGGACGTCCAGGATATGAATGAAATCCGGGTGTTCCAGGTAGTCCAGGTTGTCGTACAGGCGGCGCATGTGATCGCAGCTTGCGGTGAAGACCCAGCCGTTGATGCTGGAAAAGGTGCCTTCCAGCACGAACTCCAGGATGCTTCTTACCGTGGAGCATATGACGTTTGAAAGGTAGGTGTCGGCCATGGGCGTGCCGGAAACACCGGGGGCGCGCACCCTTACGCCGAAAAGGCCCTCCACGTTCAGCAAGGGTTCGGGAACGAATGAGCAGGTATAGGCTATGGCCTTGCGGTCGGCCTCCTGGGCCTTGTCCACCAGGGGGCTTATGGGCGAGTCGACGATGTCGTTGATCAGGCGTGGAAGGCTCACGGGCTGCTTCATGGTTTCCTCGTTTTCATGCCTTGATGATTTTTGATATCCACCGATTTCATCGCATTTTTTAGCTCAGGGGGCCAGTTTCAGGGCAATTTTCCGCGCGGCCTCAAGGGCCGGGTTGTCCGGGGGCAGTTCCCACAGGGGGCGTCCCCGGCGGTCGAAGTCCCTCACCTCTCCGTCTTCGGGGATAAGCCCAAGGATTTCCACGTTTTCGGGGAGGTCGAGGCCCTGGGCATCCGGGGCGCGGTTGACCGCCACCGCCAGCTTTTCGGGCCCCACCATCTGAAGGATGATATTTATGGTGTCCCGGCTCCGGCTCGATCCGTCGGAAACCGCGATCACCTTCGTCACCCTTCTTGTGACCTGCCTGCTTATCTGCTCAAGGCCCGCCTCCGCGTCTATGAGAACGAAGGAAAAGGGCGTGACCAGAAGGTCTATTGCTTCGCGCAAAAGGGTGTTGGCCGGGCAGAAGCAGCCCTTTTCGTCCATGCGGCCCATTGCCAGAAGGGCGTAGCCGTCCCGCTCCAGAAGGGCTTCCATGACGAGATAATCCAGGTCGCGGGCCAGGCTTTCCTTCTGTTTGGGGTCGCCGCTCCGGGCCGCCCTTATCATGGCCTCGCGGGCCCCGGCCAGGGTGGTTTTCACCGTCTGGCCAGTGGCCGAAACCAGGCCGCCAGCAGGGTCGGCGTCTATGAGAAGAAGGGGCTTAACTTCCAAGTCCAGGAGAGCGCGGCCCAGCATGGCGCAGAAGGCGGTCTTGCCCACGCCGCCCTTGCCGCAGACCGAGATGATGGGCTTTTCCTCAGCCATTATGGTTCCTTTACGACCGTCAAAAAACGCGAACACAGGTGTCGTTTACGGGCATTATCCGGGCGTATATCCCGGCGGCAAAGTCCGGCCCATGAAACGGGCGCGCTATCTTTTCGATTCCCGGCGGGCGATCACCACGTCGCGCAGGGTGTCGCAGACCGGCTTTTCCTCGCAGGTTTCGCAGTTGAGCTCGGTGCATTCCACCGTGCCGTCCAGTCCCAGGACCAGTTTCTTGTGCTGGCCGGAAAAGATTTTCGACTCCACGGATATGGGGCCAAGCTCCTCCACCGCCTCGCGGCTTCGGGTGACGAAGATGGTCTCCACGGCCAGCACGCCCGGAAAATCGCGGGCAAGGGAGGCGTTCATGGCCGAGCCCACCGAGAAAAGGTCGAGCCCTGCGGCCCGGCCCTTCTTGCTCATCCGCACCCAGAGGCGTCCGGGAACCGAGCGCACCATGTAGCCCGGAAGCCTGTGCATGAGGTACTGGGCGTTTTCCAGGGAAAAGGGGTCGGGGATGTTTAGGGGGTCCACCGCGACCACTATAACCTGGGCGAAGGACGGGCGTTCGTCCTGCCTCATGGCGGAAACGTCCGGGCCGACCACCGTCACCCGTCCGTTTTCCACGAGGGACGGGTCGAAGGTGGTGAGGATCACCGCAAGGCTTGCCTGGCTGGGGTGGCCCAGCTCCACGAAAACGTCCTCGGACAGGATGACCTCCGGCCTGCCCTTGCCCTCTTCCGCGAAACCGAACCTTTTTACAAGCTCGCCCGGCGGAACGGACCTACGGCTGACGGAGTCGCCCTTGTGTTGCCCAAGCCACTCCTTAAGCCCCGCAATGAGGGGGGCCATGTCAGTGGGCGAGGCGTCAACAGGCTTTGGGGGGTTGTTTTCGGTCACGTTTTTTATAATGAGCGTTCGGATTATTGGGGGACCAGGGAAACGGAGACCTCAATTATCTCCCAAAAACTCCCGGTATTTGACTATTGTTTTCATCATAACCCAGAACGCTTGTTCGGTCAACGGATTCTTGCGTCATAATTTGGACTTGAACGGCAGCCTCGAAAATTTTTTTACGATAGTAAAAGTATGGAATCAAGTATTATTTTTTGACCGGCCCGTTTCTTTCCCGATTCGGCAAAAATCGCTCAAGACCCATTATATTGTGTGAATGATATAGATGACTTCCATGCAATGTATGCAGTCTGCGTGCGGGGGCGGTTCTCCCGGCCACGGTTTTTTCCGTTTCCCGCCCCGGAAGGCCGGGTTTGAAGCAGAAAAAAATTTTTCGGGCAAAGGGGATTTTTTGACGCGACGCGTCTTTCCGGGGGAGCGGCGCAGAGGCGTCCCCTCCGGCGGACTCCGGGATGGGGAGTCCACGCGGAAACACCGGGCATCCCGATACGATTCATTTGCGTCCGCCCCGGCTGACGCGGTTTGGCGCTTGACAAAAGCGCCCTCGTGATGAAATGATAGCGGATGTGTCGGTTTCAAATCCGGTCATTTCCCTTGCAAACAAACACAAACAAAAAGCCAAAAATTCCGGTACGGCGGCGTCTTGTCGGCCCCGGCCTTAGAGTTTGTCCGTAAATAAGGTTGTAATACCGGGATTGCGGATTCGCCCAACCAGCAAGGAGCGCAACAGCGCTGGGTGGGATGAAGCCGCAATCGAATGTAAAGATTATTTACGGACACGCTCTTAGTCAAAATGGCGGAAACATGCGGTTACCCCGTCTTTTTTTCACGCGTCAAAAAAATTTCAACGCGCCTCTTCCCGCTCTCGATAGGCCAGCGCCACAGGAAACGGACCGGAAAATCCTTCCGGCGAGCCTTGCCGCGCATGGCCTGAAAAAAACACCATTACGGAGCAAACCATGAAAAAACTGATTGCGCTTATCGTTGTACTGGCTTTTTTTGCCGCGCCCCTTGCGGCCTTTGCCGAAGACGAGATGGTCATCATGGAGGAGGGCAAGCTGCCCTACGAGCTGAACACCTGGATGGTCCGCACCATATGCGCCAACGGCTACGTCTTTTTCGTGAGCTACGTTCTGGCGCGCCAGTCGGGGGCCGGAATCCACGCCATGCAGGTGATGGAGGAAAAGAACGGCGTCTCTGTGCCCATGAAATGCGACGCCAAAAAATACAAGAAGATACCCGCAGTGCAGCCGCCCGCCGCTCCTGCAGCGACCCCCGGCGCGTCCAACTGACGCCGGTCGAGGCTTGAAATGCGCCCCTGCTGGAAATCCTGCAGGGGCGCAATCGGCCATATGCCGCAAGGGGTCTGATTCCCCTGCTCGTCCATGCAAGCCGGAAGCCTCGCCGGACGATCCCGGAAAAGGTTACATTCATGGCGGCGTCCCTCGATCTGTCGGTGGTGGTCCCGGTTTTCAACGAAGCCGACAACATTGACGGCCTTTACGGCCAGATCAAGCCGGTTCTGGAAAGCCTTGGGAAAACCAGCGAGATCATATTCATAAACGACGGCTCCACTGACGGATCGGGCCCGCGCCTGGACGCCCTGTGCGCGGACCCCTGCGTAAAGGTGATCCACTTCCGCCGCAACTTCGGCCAGTCCGCCGCCATGATGGCCGGTTTCGACCACGCCAAGGGCGAGGTGGTCATTTCCCTGGACGCCGACCTCCAGAACGACCCGGCGGACATCCCCCTGATCCTGGAAAAGCTCGACCAGGGCTACACCGTGGTTTCGGGCTGGCGCAAGGACCGCAAGGACAGGACCCTCACCCGCAAGGTTCCCAGTTTCGTGGCCAACAGGCTGATTTCGGCGCTTTCGGGGGTGCCCCTGCACGACTACGGCTGCACCCTGAAGGGCTACCGCCGCCAGTTCATCGAAAACCTGGGCATTTACGGCGAGATGCACCGTTTCCTGCCGGTTTACGCCAAGTGGCAGGGGGCGAAAATCGCGGAAATTCCGGTTTCCCACAGGCCCCGCGTGGCGGGAAAGTCCAAGTACGGCCTGGAGCGCACCTTCAAGGTTCTTTTGGACCTCCTTCTCATCAAGTTCTACGACGGCTACGCCCAAAAGCCCATGTACGCCTTTGGTTTCGTGGGCTTTTCCAGCTTTCTGGTCTCCCTGGCCTGTTTTTGCGCCATGATCTATTTCAAGTTCTGGGGCGGCAAGAGCTTCATCCAGACGCCCCTGCCGCTTCTGGCTGTCCAGTTTTTCCTCATCGGCATAATCTGCTTTCTTCTTGGAATCACCACCGACCTTGTAATGCGCACCTATTTCGAGTCCCAGAACCGGCGTCCCTACATGGTGAGCCATACCAGAAACATGGAAGGCCCATAGGGGATGTGCGGAATCTGCGGCTTTTCCGGCGAGAGGGACGACCGGGCCCTGTCGGCCATGATGGCCCGCATGTCCCACCGGGGGCCGGACGGGGAGGGCTCCCTTTTCGACCCTCTCCAAGGGGTGAGCCTGGGGCACAGGCGGCTTGCGGTCGTGGACATAGAAGGCGGAAGCCAGCCCATGACCACCGCCGACGGAAGCCTTTCGGTGGTCTTTAACGGCGAAATTTACAACCACGCAGTTCTCCGCAAAAGCCTCATCGACCTCGGACACCGATTTATTACCCACCACTCGGATACCGAGGTTCTGCTCCACGGTTACCGCCAGTGGGGGCTTCGCCTGCCCGAACGCCTGAACGGCCAGTGGGCCTTCGCCATCCTTGACCGTGACAACAGGCGGCTCTTCCTCAGCCGGGACCGTTTCGGGGAAAAGCCCCTTTTCTACCACGAGGCCCCCGGATTCTTCGCCTTCGCCTCAGAGCTGTCGGCGCTTGCGGCGCATCCCAGCGTTCCCTCGTCCCTCGACCGGAAAAGCCTCGTAAAATACTTCGCCTACGGCTATATCCCGGCCCCGCGAAGCCTGTACGAGGGCGTGAAAAAACTTCCTGCCGGAAAGAGCCTGGTTTACGATCTCGATTCCGGGAAGACATCCTTAAAGACCCATTTCACCTTTCTGATCGAGCCTTTCGAAAAAATTCCCAAAAGGCCGGAGGACGAGTGGGGCGAGGAGATCAGACGCCTTCTGGCTGAATCCGTCAGGCTGAGGCTTATCGCGGACGTGCCTGTGGGGGTCTTTCTTTCGGGCGGCATAGATTCCTCGGCGGTGGCGGCCTTCGCCTCCATGGCAAGGCCCCAAGGGGGGGTGGAGACCTTTTCCATAGCATTCGAGGAAAAATCCTTCGACGAATCGCCCTATGCGAGGCTTGCGGCCAAAAGTTTCGGAACACGCCATCACGAGGCCCTCTGCTCCATGGAAAAGGGCCGGGAACTCGCGCCCCTTATACTCTCCCTCCTGGACGAGCCAATGGGGGACAGCTCCATAATCCCCACGTATCTCCTGTGCGGCGAAACCCGGAAACACGTCACCGTGGCCCTTTCGGGAGACGGAGGGGACGAGCTTTTCGCGGGCTATGACCCCTTTCTGGCCCTGAGGCTCGCCGGTCTCTACGAAAAGCTGGTTCCAAGGCCGGTTCACCGGGCCGTGCTGGCTGCGGCGTCTTTTCTTCCCGTGTCCCACGGCTACCTAAGCCTCGATTTCAAGCTGAAGCGCACATTGGGCGGGCTTTCGCATCCCCAAAATCTCTGGAATCCCGTGTGGATGGGCCCGCTTTCGCCAGCCGGGCTTTCGGAGCTTTTCGGCAGGCCCATGGACACCGAGGAGATTTACGAGGAGGCCATAACCGCGTGGGAGCAGACCGAAGAAAAGCACATTGTTGACAGGACCCTGGAATTTTTCACCAGGCTTTACCTTGCCGACGACATCCTGGTAAAATCCGACCGGGCCGGAATGATGCACTCCCTGGAGGTGCGCGCCCCCTTCCTGGACGCGGATTTAGTCGATTTCGTTAGAAGGATTCCCTGGCAGTACAAGTTGAGGGGCCGCCGTACCAAGTACATCCTTAAAAAGGCGCTCGCCCCGGTTCTGCCTGCGGCCATAATCAAAAGGCGGAAAAAGGGCTTCGGCGTACCGGTGGGCGAATGGTTCACGCGGGGATTTTTCAAGGACGCAGAGCCTTCGGCCTTTTTCGGTCTTGACGCTGATTTCGCGGCCAGGGCAAGGAGCCAGCATCTGGCGGGAAAAAGGGACCACCGGATGTTCTTGTGGAACCGCGCGGTTCTGTCTTTTTTCAACCCCAAGGGCACAGGAAAACCATGACCCTTACCCCAAAGCCCGACGCCAGCCGCATCAACCGCGATTATTACGACCGTTTCGCGGCCACGGAGCAGCCCTACTGGAAGTACATGGCGGCTCCCATCATGAGGGCGAAACGCCTGCGCGAGAAAGCCAGAGCTATAAGGCCCGACGTCATCTGCGACTTCGGCTGCGGAAACGGGGCCCTCTTGAAGGCTGTGGGACAGGATCACCCGAACGCGAGGCTCGTGGGCGTCGACCTCAGCGAGGCCCAGATCGCCAGGAACAGGGAGCTTCACCCGGAAATTTTGTGGAGCCAGGCCGATCTCGCCCGGCCCCTTGAATCCGGATTATTGCCCGATTCCCCCATTCTGGGGCTTTCCAGCGAGGTCATAGAGCACCTGGAGCGGCCCGACATCTATCTGGCCAATATTTACAGGTCCCTTGCTCCGGGTGGGACCCTGCTTTTAAGCACCCAGTCCGGCCCCATAAGGCCCACCGAGCGGCACGTGGGCCACGTGAGGCATTTTTCGGCCAAAGCCCTTTCGGACATGCTGGAAAAGGCGGGCTTCACCGGGGTCAGGGCCTGGAACGAGGGCTTTCCCTTTCACGACCTTTCAAAATACCTCGCCAATTTAAGCCCGGAAAAAACCATAAAACAGTTCGATGTCGATCACTACGGCCCTTACCAGCTTTTTGTAAGCGCCGCGCTGCGTTTTCTTTTCCTCTTCAACACAAAAAATCGCGGTGCGCAGCTTTTTGCCGTGGCCGGAAAAGCCGGGCCGGTAAAAGGCCGAACCACCGAAAACCCAAGGGACTCCTTCGCCCGTTTCGGCTATGAGTGGAACCGTTACGCGGAAATTCTGGACGCTTACGAGACCCAGTTCAACCGCTGGCTTCCCTTTCTCACCCAGGATGACTGGCAGGGCAAGACCTTTCTGGACGTGGGATGCGGCATGGGCCGCAACAGCTACTGGCCCATGGTCTACGGGGCTTCGGGCGGAAAGGCCGTGGACCTGGACGAGCGATCCCTGGCCGCAGCCAGGCGGAACCTGTCCAAATTTCCCGAAGTGGAGGTCGTGAAGGAGAGCGCCTACGACCTTTCGGACAAGGGCCGCTTCGACGTGGTGTTTTCAATCGGCGTGGTCCACCACCTGCACGACCCCCGTCGGGCGCTGGCCGCCATGCGGGACGCAGCCCGGCCCAAAGGCCTGGTCTGCGTGTGGCTTTACGGGTATGAAAACAACGAGTGGGTGGTGCGCTGGTTCGATCCTTTAAGGCGCAAGCTCTTTTCAAAACTTCCCATAGGCTGGGTACACGCTCTCTCGGTTATCCCTTCGGCCCTCCTGTGGTCCTACCTCAGGGTGGCGCGAAGGCTTCCGGCCTACCTGGCCTTTTTGCGGGGCGTCACCTTTCCGCATCTGCGATCCATTGTCTTTGACCAGATGCTTCCCGAAATCGCCCATTATTATAAAAGGGAAGAGGTGGAAAGCCTCATGAGGGGCGCCGGGCTTAGCGACATCCGCATCGAATGGGTGAACGGGCTTTCATGGGCCGCCTGCGGAACGGCCCCGGAAAAACCGTCCGGCGCGGCGGGCAATTCTGACAAAGGCGAAGCCGACAAATGAAAATCCTTCTTGTGAACCCGCCGGACGACCTGGAACGGGTCATAGGCTCCGGCGCGAACCTCATCACCCCCTTTGAGCCCCTTGGAATCCTGTACATAGCGGCGGTGCTGATGGAGGACGGCCACGACGTCAAGGCCATCGACGCCTTTGTGGAAAAGCTCTCGGTGGAGGATTTGAAGCTAAGGCTTCTTGCGGAAAGGCCCGAAATCGCCGGATTCACGGTTTTTACCAGCAACGGCGGAATAGTTTACGAGCTTGGCCGCTGGATGAAGAAAAACCTGCCCGAAACCCTGGTGGTTCTGGGAAATGTCCACGCGGCGGTCTTCGCCAGGGCCTACCTGGAAAACGGCGCGGCTGACGTGGTGGTTCACGGCGAGGGCGAGTGGGCCATGCGCGATCTCGCCCGGACCCTGGCGGACAAGGGCCGGGACTTTTCGGGCATCCCCGCCGTGTCCTTCATGAAGGACGGGGTTTTTGTCCCGTCTTCGGCCCCCGGAAGGGTGGAGGACCTCTCGGAGCTGCCCTTTCCGGCCCGCGACCTGGTTCCCCAGAAGCTCTACAACATCCCCTCGGTGTCCAACCTGCCATACAAGGGCAGCGACAAGGCCGTCGGCAAGCACATGTTCACATCAAGGGGCTGCCCCAACAGGTGCACCTTCTGCACCGTCCACCACAGCCGCCGCCAGCGGGCGGGCGACGTCATCCGCACCGTGGACGAGATGGAGATGCTGGTGGAACGCTACAATGCGTCATACATCTTCATCATGGATGCCCTTTTCATCGCCAAGAAGAAGAGGGTGATGGACATCTGCGACGAAATCCGACGCCGCAACCTGAGGTTCCTGTGGGGCTGCGAGGGCCACGTGCGCTACGTGGACCCCGAACTGGTGAGGGCCATGGAGGCCGCAGGCTGCCACGACATGGCCTTCGGCATAGAAAGCGGCGTGCAACGCCTTCTGGACACCGTGAAAAAAGGCATAAACCCGGAAATGGTGAGGCAGGCGGCCAGAACGGTGAAGAAAAACAGCGGGATCAAGCTCTCCGGCCTTTTCATCCTTGGCCTTCCCGGCGAAACCCGTAAGGATAGCCTTGAAACCATAAAATTCGCCACCACCCTCCCCCTGGACATGGCCCAGTTTTCGGTGCTGGTTCCCTATCCGGGCTCGGAAATCTTCTACGACCTTGCGGAAAAGGGCCAGATCGACACCGGGGTCAGGCCGGACGGAACCCTGGACACCGAGGTCTGGCTCAGATACTCGTCCTACGTCTCCTATACCAAAAACGAGCCCATCTGGGTCACCGAAGGCCTTGGGGCGGACGAACTGAAGGCCCTTCAGAAAAAGGCCGTGCGCTCGTTCTATTTCAGGCCAAGGCATTTCATCGCCCAGGTGAGGCGCCTGAAGCTATCGTCCCTTCCAACCATGGTGAAGACCGCCTTTGACACCTTTTTTTAGGGACGCCATGAGCCGCGACGGGAAATCCGCCTTTCTGGTCCTTTTTGCCAGCCCCCTGGCCGGGGCCGTCCTGATCGCGCTCCTGGCCCTCCTTGCCTGGCACAACAGCTTCGGCGTTCCCTTTGTTTTCGACGACAAGATCAACATCCTGGAAAACCCCTCCATAAAAAGCCTTCAGCCGCTGTCTTCCGTGCTTTCCGCCCCGCCCGGCACGGGAACCGCCGGAAGGCCCCTGTTGAACCTTTCCCTTGCCGTGAATTACGCGATTTCGAGCCTTTCCCCGGCAAGCTACCATGCCTTGAACCTTCTGATCCACGTGCTGAGCGGGATAGTGCTCCTGGGGCTTATGCGCCGGACCTTCGGCTCCCCAAGGCTTTCTGCGCTCTTCGGGAGCCGCGCCCCTTTTCTGGCCCTGGTTGCGGCCCTTGCCTGGACCCTTCACCCGCTCACCACCGAGAGCGTCACCTACGTGAGCCAGCGGGCCGAGTCCATGATGGGGATGTTCTTCCTTATCTGCCTTTACTGCGCCGCGAGGGGCTTTGAAAAAAGGCCCGTGAACCTCTGGCACGCGGGCGCGGCAGCCGCCTTGGTTCTGGGTGCGGCCTCCAAGGAGGTGATCGTTGTGGCCCCCCTCCTGATCCTGGCCTGGGACGCGGTTTTCGGCCAGAAAAAGGTGATGGGCGCTTTAAGGCGAAGCTGGTTCCTCTACCTGGGGCTTTTGGCGGGAATGGCCTGGCTTTTCTTCCTGGTATGGCTTGGAGGCACGGCCGGGGCCAACCCCCTGGATCATGGCGTCGGGCGCTTCAACTACCTTATCACCCAGGGCGGGGTGATACTCCACTACTTGCGTCTTTCGTTTTTCCCCGTGGGCCAGGCCTTTGATTACTGGGACTGGGACCGCTCGCTCACCCTTGCGGCCTATATAAAGGCGACCCTGGTGGGGATGCTGGCCGTCCTTTCGATATGGGGCCTTGCAAGGCGTCATCCGGCGGGTTTCGCCGGAGCCTGGTTTTTCCTGGTCCTCGCACCCACGTCATCCCTCATGCCTTTAAAATGCCCGGCCTACGAGCACAGGATGTACCTGCCCCTGGCGGCGGTTGCGGCCCTGTCGGTGGGGGGCCTCTATTGGGCGGCCCGCTCGACGGGAGGGCGTTTTCCCGAAAATATCCGAAAAAGGGGCGGCCTTTTCGGGGCGGTTCTTGCCGTGTTCGTGATTTTGGTACTCTGCGGGCTCACCATTCATCGTAATCACGATTACCGCACGGACTTCGCCCTGTGGGCGGACACCCTCGAAAAAAGGCCGGGCAACCTAAAGGCCCATCTCAACATGGCCCAGGCCCTGGAGAGCCTTGGGGACCTTAAAGGGGCCGTGGCCCACTACACGACAGGCCTTGCCATCGGCGATTACCGGGAGGTTGCCGGGGCCCATTACAACATCGGTAACATCATGGCCAAAACCGGGCGGAAGGATGAGGCGGAAGGCCACTATCGAAAGGCCCTCCTGGCCCGTCCGGCCTTCCCGGAGGCCCTTGTGAACCTTGCTGTTCTGCTCTCGGAAAAGGGACGGACCGACGAGGCCGAAAGGCTCTACGAAAGGGCCATCATTATTGATTACAACCGGGTGGAGGCCCATTTCAACTACGCGAACCTGCTCGTCGGGCGGGGCCTGTGGAGCGAGGCGGCCCAACATTATCGGGCGGTGACGACCCTTGCGCCCCACATAACCGCAGCTTCCGCCAATCTGGCCGTTTGCGAGGAGCATGAAAAAAACCGCTGAACCGTTCCCCGCTTAACGTCCGACGCCACCCCCCCCGCTTCTTTGGAGCAGGCCCTTTCCTGCACGGTTGACGCCCTTTTTGCATCCGGCGAAATAAACTGGTATCCTGTCTCATTCAATCCAACTCGCTTTTCCCCGTAAACCTCTCCGGGAGCCAGAAAAAGTGCAGGATCAAAACATCAAGCCGACACCAGCCGAACGCAGGAAACGCAGGCGGGAGATTTTTCTCATTTTCGTGATCCTGGGCCTCATCATCGCTCTCACTAGCGCAGAGACCCAAATAATGGATTTCGGCGAGTCCATCTCCATCCACTCCACCGTCATGATGTTCATTCTCATCAACGTGAACCTCATCGGGATGCTGGCCCTTTTCGTGCTGGTGGTGAGGAACCTGGTAAAGACCGTTTACGAGAGAAGGCGTAAAATCCTTGGCTCCCGGCTTAGGAGCAAGCTCATATTTTCCTTCACTATTCTTTCGCTGCTTCCCACAGCGGTGCTTTTCGTCTTCGCGCTCCAGTTCATAACCACCAGCATGGACTTCTGGTTTTCCGTGCCCGTGGAAAAGGCCCTGGTGGACGCCATCGGCGTAAGAAGGCTCTTTTACGAACAGGTGGAAACAGGGCAGAAGGCGGTTCTTGCCGAACTGACAAGGGAATTTGCAGGCAGGCGGCCTGCGGTCGGGGCCGGCCTTTCCCCGGTAAGGTCAATAGCCGGGCGCGTGAGGTCGGGCTTCGGGGCGGACGGGGTCGAGCTTTACGACGCTTCCGGGCGCAGGCTTTTTTTTATCGGGAAAAATGACGAGACCGGACTCACCTTTCCGGCCCTCACCGTAAGGGAGGCCACCGGCGATTCCCAGGCAAGGCTTCTGACAACCACCAGGGCCGGGGAACTGGTGCGCACAACGGCCAGGACCGACGCCGGTTTCGTGGCCGTGGGCACACTTTTGAGCCCGGATTTGGCCAAAAATCTGGCGAGCATAGTGGAGGGCTATTCCAAGTACCAGGAGCATGGAATGCTGAAGGCTCCCATGGAGCTTTCCCTTTACACCAGCCTCACCATAGCGGCCCTGGTCATCCTTTTCTGCGCCGTGTGGTTCGGCATCCACCTTGCGAAAACCCTCACCGTGCCCATCAGCATGTTGGCGGACGGAACCCGGCAGATCGCCTCCGGCGACCTGAGCCTGGTGCTTCCCAAGATGTCGGACGACGAGATGGGAAGCCTTGTGGAGTCCTTCAACTCCATGACCCGCGACCTCCGCATGAGCCGCGAGCAGCTTGAATATTCCGCCCACGTTCTGGCCGACCGCAACGTGGAGATCGAAAAACGCCGCAAGTACATGGAGGTGGTGCTGGACAACGTCTCCGCCGGGGTGGTGTCCCTGGATTATGCGGGCCTTGTCTCCACCATCAACAAGAGCGCCGAAAGAATGCTTGGGATAAAGGCCCAAAACGCGGTTGGAAAGAGCGTCCGCAAGGTCTCCGAGGGGCAGGCCCTGTGGCTGGCGGCCAGGGCCGTGGAGGAGCTTGAAAAAAAGGGCGACGACGCGGTGAAGGTGCCGGTCAGGCAGAACGTAGCGGGCAGGCCCCGGAGCTTTCTGGTGAACGCCACGGCCCTGAAGGACGAGGCCGGGCGCTACATGGGAACAGTGATCGTGGCGGACGACCTCACCGACCTGGAGCGCGCCCAGCGCATGGCCGCGTGGCGGGAGGTGGCGCGCCGGGTGGCCCACGAGGTGAAAAACCCGCTCACTCCCATCAAGCTCTCTGCCCAGCGCATGGCCCGGCGCTTTTCCGACGAGATAGAGGACCCGGTGTTTCTGGAATGCACCAGGACCATAATCGAGCAGGTGGACCTCATAAGGAACCTTGTGGACGAATTTTCCGCCTACGCGCGTTTTCCGGCCCCCAGGCCCGTGCCCAGCCACCTGCCCCTTCTGGTGTCCGACGCCCTGGCCCCCTACCCGGATGGCTACCCGAACATCGACTTTGAGTTCAAGGTGGAAAACCAGGAGGTGGTCCCAAGGCTCCTTCTGGACCCGGCCCAGATCAAGCGGGTTCTCATAAACCTAGTGGACAACGCCATAGCCGCCATAGGCGGCCCCGGCAAAATCACCGTCTCGGTATGCGTGAGGCCGGATGAATCCATGGTTGTGCTGGAAGTGGCGGATACTGGAAAGGGGCTTACGGACGAGGAAAAGGGCAGGATTTTCGAGCCCTATTTTTCCACCAAGTCGGCGGGCATGGGCCTTGGGCTCTCAATCGTGGCTGCGATAATAGCGGATCACAACGGCTCGATCCGGGTCACGGACAATGAGCCGAACGGGGCGAGGTTTATTTTGGAATTCCCCACCTGATTTTGCAGGAACGTTATTTGGATGCTTCAAAATTCAATTAATTGCAATTAGGATTCGATTCACATTAAAGATATAGTTGAGATAGGGCCTATGTCTTTGTTTAATAAATATGGTGAAAAAGACACAGATTACATTAAAGTATTTTGGAGTCTGAAATTTAAGCATTATCTGTAGCAGAGTTTATTGTTGTATCAAAAAAACTAATAGTTGAATGATAGTGCCAATTATGATGCATAGCCAGGATATAATCCAAAAATAATATCCATTTAATCCAATATATCTTTTTGTTTCATATCTAAGATCTGATATGTTTGTTGAAAAAGGAAAATGAGTTGGAAAAATCATCATGCCAATTGAACCTAAAATGATTAAGGCATATGAAATAAAAGAAATCCATTTCATTGTGTGGCCATCCTTTAGGAATAGTATGGTTAAAGTTAAAACAATCGCAGTCACTCGCCTTTTACAAACGACATGTTTTATCTTACATGGAGCAAGGTTTACTTCCATGTTATGGATAGATAGAGTCCGTCACCCCGGCGAAGGCCGGGGTCCAGAAAAACATTGCACAAGGCAAAAGACTGGATTCCGGCCTACGCCGGAATGACGGATTGCGGGGTTTTTCCCGGTTTCGTATCGCCTGCATTAAAAGGCTGCGAATAGTATAAAGACACCCTCATCCTTTCCAACCGACTGCCATTCGGCTGGTCAGGTTTTTTTCAACTCCTGCCAGCGGGCCTGAAGCTCGGCCTTGGTGGTTACTGCGCAGGCTTCGGGGACCAGCTTCCTTATGGCGTCCAGGCCCCCCTCCTGCCTGTCCACCAGGATCAGGGCTTTCACCACTATAAGGCCCTCCTCCTGGGCCCGTTCGATGGCCTTGATGGTGGAGCCGCCGGTGGTGGCCACGTCGTCGATTACGGCCACCCGGTCGCCGGGGGCGAGGTCGCCCTCTATCCACTTCACTATACCGTGGTCCTTCTGGGTCTTTCTTATGGAGAAAGCCTTTATGGGGCGCTTTAAAAGCTCGGATGCAAAGGCCGTGGCCATGGCCACCGGGTCGGCCCCGAAGGTCAGGCCGCCTATGGCCGTCACTTCGGTATCCCCAAGGGCCTTCATCATGAGATGCCCTATAAGGTACATGCCGCGCGGATGAAGCGTGACGGGCTTGCAGTTGACGTAAAAACGGCTGATCCTGCCCGAAACCAGCTTGAACCGGGGCTCTTCGGACCAGTTGACGGATTTTTCGCACAGAAGGTCGATCAGTTCCTGTTTCATTATATAAACCCTTGAATTGTAAAATGGCCCGGAGCCCCCGCCGGATTGGAAGAAGCCCTATTGTTACGGGACCCGGCGGAGACTCCTGCCCGAAGAAAACCGTTGGCGGCCCTCCCCGGCAGTAAAGGCTATATCAGAACCTAACCATGGGGTCAAATCGGGCGTCTTGGCCGTGAGGGCCGCGCAGACCCTGGCCGGATTGAGGAGTTTCACATTGAGGCTTTCATTAACTTCTGGCAATTGTCTTTCATCTGCGTTATTGTTTATGTTGCGGATTCGCTTTAGGAAAGGCCTTTTCGGGGCCATCGACAATAGGAGCGTCAGATGAAATTATTCAGGAAAAAAGGCGGCATGTTTGTTGTTTTCATGGGGATATTGGTGGCCCTGGCCGTGAGTTCCGGCTTCGACGCGGTTCGGGCAGCAGGCGAGGAGACCTACAAGGGCTTGAAGCGCTTCGCCACGGTCCTGGATATCGTGGAACGCAGCTACGTCGATCCTGTGGAAGGCGAAAAGCTCATCGACGGCGCCCTCTCCGGTATGCTCCAGAGCCTCGACCCCCCCAGCGCGTTTCTCTCCCCCGAAGCCTACAAGGACCTCCAGGTCGACACCCAGGGCGAATTCAGCGGCCTAGGGTTGGTTGTTGCCATGAAGGATGACCTGATAACCGTGGTCGCCCCGGTTGAAGGCACCCCCGGAGACAAGGCGGGCATCAGGAGCGGCGATCGGATACTCAAGGTGGACGGGGTTTCCACCCAGGACATGAAGCTGTGGGAAGCCGTGGAAAAGATGCGCGGCCCCAAGGGCACCAAGGTGGTTTTGAGCATCTACAGGGAAGGCGATGACGACGCCAGAGAGTTCACCCTGGTGAGGGACATCATCCCCATCTACTCGGTGCGCTCCCTTCTGATCAAGCCGGGTTACGGCTACATACGCATAACCAATTTCCAGGACAACACCTTGACCGACGTGAAAAAGGCCCTGGATGAGCTGGAGCGCGGCAAGGACCCGTTAAGGGGCCTTGTGATCGACCTTCGCAACAACCCGGGCGGCCTTCTTTCCCAGTGCGTGAACGTGGCCGACCTGTTCATCGATCAGGGTGAAATAGTCTCCATCAAGGGGCGCAAGAAGGAAAACAACCGCGTTTACAGGGCCAGGAAGGATTCGCCCGCCAGGAATTATCCCATAGTGATCCTCATAAACAGCGGAACCGCCAGCGCCTCCGAAATTCTGGCCGGCGCTCTCCAGGACCACAAAAAGGCCGTGGTCATGGGAACCACCTCCTTTGGCAAGGGCTCGGTCCAGAGCGTGGAGCCCCTTCCCGACGGCTACGCAATGAAAATCACCATCGCCCGGTACTACACACCGTCTGGCCGTTCCATCCAGGCCGAGGGCATAGTGCCGGATATCGAGGTCCAGGACGATGTGGATACCGACCAGGAGGAAAAGACCGAGGCGGCCCCGTCCAAGAAGCGGGACCGCACGCGGGAGCGCGACCTTCTTCACCACCTTGCCCCGCGCAACAAGGATAAGAAGGAGGCGGACAAGCCGGGCGAAAAGGGCAAGCCCGCAGACGTCAAGCCCGACGCGAAACCCGAAGCCGCCCCGGACGCCAGCGATGCGGACGCCAAGGCGGAAAAATACGGCCATATAACCGCGAAAAAGCTCATGGATGACTCCCTTGTGGTGAGGGCGCTTGATCTTCTCCAGGCCCATTCGGTCTTTTCGGGGTCCAAGTAAGGTTGTCATGGCCGCGAAAAGGAAGAAAGGCAAAAAAAAGGCTGCCTCCGGCAAGGGAGGCAGCCCGTTTTTAAGGGGAGTGGTCAGCATCCTAATCCTGGCCGCCCTGGTGGGGGCGGCCCTGTTCCTGGCCCAGAAATACATACCGGCGGGAAAGGAAGCCGGACGGCCTTCGGTTTCCCGCCCTGCCGACGATAAAACTACCGCCCCGGAAAAAACTCAGGCGCGGGAGGATTCCGGCAGAGGCCCTTCCGAGGTCCGCACCGAAGGGGCAAAGCCCGAAAAGCCAGCAGAAAAAGCCTCATCCGAAAAACCGGGGCCGGAAGCCTTGAAGCCCTCCCAAAAGCCCAACCTTCCCGAACCAGCCGAAACCGCCGAAAAAGACAAGCCCCTTCTGGCAGTAATAATCGATGATCTTGGCTACAAGGCGGACATCGATAAAAAATTCGTGCGATTTCCGGCTCCCCTCACCCTGGCGGTCATGCCCCACAGTCCGGGGGCGAAAAATATAGCAAATTCCGGGCACGAGGCGGGCAAGGTCATCCTGGCCCACGTTCCAATGGAGCCATTGGGATACCCCGAAGAAGACCCGGGCACAGGGGCGCTTCTCACATCAATGGATGCAGACACCCTTGTTGCGGCCTTGCGGGAAGGCGTCGCCAGGGTGCCCCACGCGGCGGGAGTCAACAACCACATGGGAAGCCGCCTCACCCAGGAAGCCCAGTCCCTGCTTCCCCTTTTCACCGCCCTTAAAAAGGACGGGCTGTTTTTCGTGGATTCGGTGACTTCGCCCCAGAGCAGGGCAGGGGCGGTGGCTGGCCTCCTGTCGCTCCCCTTCGCCCGGCGCGACGTTTTTCTGGACCACACCAAAAGCAAGGCCGACGTCACCGTCCAGTTGCTCCGGGCCGTAAGCCTTGCGGCCAAAAACGGGAAGGCCGTGGCCATAGGCCACCCCCACCCCGTGACCTACGAGGTTTTGACTGAGATGCTCGGCGAAATCAAAAGGCAGGTAAGAATCGTACCGGTTACGGAGATAGTGAAATAGCGGGGAAAAAGGGGAATTGAAGCAAGTCGGCCAGTCGGTGACAAATTGTCACCGACTCGAATCACTCGACGCCGACGGCTGAATCAATAGGTTATCTCGAATGATGAAAACTCCGGGCCACCGGTTATCTCGTGAACTTCCACCCGGCTGACCCCTGAAAGGGCCGGGCCTTTCCGGCACCATTCCACGGCCCTGTCCACTACCTCCGAAGGTCCCTCGAAAAGGGCCTCCACCCTGCCATCCACGAGGTTCCTCACCCAGCCTTTGACGCCTATTCCTTCGGCCATGCGCCTGGTTTCCATGCGGAAGCACACGCCCTGGACCCTGCCCTCTATCAGAACCCGCACTCTCTTGAATTCTTCCATCATCATCCCTCGATCATCCGCAGAAGCTCTTCCTCGCCGATGACGACCACGTTCAGTTCGCGGGCCTTGTCGAGCTTGCTTCCCGCTTCCTCGCCAGCCACCACGTAATCGGTCTTTTTGCTGACCGACCCGGAAATCTTGCCTCCGGCGGCCTCGATTTTCGCCTTGGCCTCGTCCCTCTTGAGGGTCGGAAGCGTTCCGGTGAGGACGAAGGTTTTTCCCGAAACCGCCGCTGAAACCGCGCCCGGCCCGGCCTCCTCTTCCACGATTACGCCAAGGTGGAGAAGCCTTTGAATGAGGGCGGCGTTTTCCGGGCGGCTGAAAAAGGCGGTGATGCTCTCCGCCACGACCGGGCCGATTTCCGGGATTTCCGTCAACTCGCCTTCCCTGGCGGCCATGACGTTTTCCAGGTTCTTGAAGCGCCGGGCGAGTATTTTCCCCACGTGCTCGCCAACGTTCCTTATGCCCAAGGCGAAAAGAAAGCGGGCCAGCGGAATTTTTTTAGCGGCATTGAGGGCCGCGATTATGTTTCCGGCGGATTTTTCCGCCATGCGCGGAAGGGCGGCCAGATCGCGGAGGCTTAGCGCGAAAAGGCCGGAAGCGTCCGCTATAAGGCCGGTTTCCACGAGCTGCGAGACGAGTTTTTCCCCCAGGCCGTCAACGTCAAAGGCGCCCTTGCCCGCAAAGTGGCGGATGGTCTCCTTCACCTGGGCCGGGCAGGAGGCGTTTATGCAGCGTATGGCCGACTCGCCGGGCACGCGGTCGACAGCGGAGCCGCACACCGGGCATCTGTCGGGCATGACAAAGGGGGCGGGCCTGCCGGGGCGATCGGGATCGAGCACCTTCACCACTTCGGGGATCACGTCGCCCGCCCGCTGGATTAAGACCCTGTCGCCCTTGCGCACGTTTTTTCTGGCCACCTCGTCGGCGTTGTGGAGGCTGGCCCGGCTCACGGTGACCCCGCCCACGTTGACGGGTTCGAGCGCCGCCACGGGCGTCAAGGCCCCCGTGCGCCCCACGGAGACCAGGATGTCGTTTACCGTTGTGGGCTCCTGCACGGCAGGGAACTTCCACGCTATGGCCCATCTTGGGCTTTTGGAGGTG
Source organism: Deltaproteobacteria bacterium (assembly GCA_016235345.1). NCBI lineage: Bacteria > Pseudomonadati > Myxococcota > Myxococcia > Deltaproteobacteria bacterium. Next base: position 166,447 of record JACRLG010000023.1, read on the forward strand.
GCTCCAAGGGCGGCCTGGGCTTCCGTGTCGTCCACCTTCACCACCATGCCGTCCATCTCGTAGTCGCTTTGGTGGCGGCGGGCCAGAAGCTCGGCATAATGGTTTATCACGCGGTCTATTTCGATTTTGCCCAGAATATCGGGGTTCACCGGAAGGCCCCACCCTGAGAAGACTTCAAGCATTTCCGACTGGGATGAAAACTCCGCGCCGGTCACGAGCCCCAGCCCGTAGGCCATGAGGGCCAGCGGCCTGCCTGCGGTGATTCGGCTGTCAAGCTGCCTTAAGGAGCCCGCCGCCGCGTTCCGGGGGTTGGCGAAAAGGGGGAGGTCGTTCTCCTCGCGTTCGGAGTTCAACCGGGCGAAATCGCTCTTTTTGATGTAAATTTCGCCTCTTACCTCGATCAGGGCCGGGATCGGGCTGCCAGCCGACGCTTTCAGAGTTTTTGGGATGTTGCGAATGGTTGTTACGTTCCGGGTGACGTCCTCGCCCGTGACCCCGTCGCCGCGCGTGGCGGCCCTCGTCATCACCCCGTTTTCGTAGGTGATTTCAACGGCAAGCCCGTCTGTCTTGGGCTCGGCGATGTAGAGCACACCGCCGCCGGTTTCAAGGCTCTTTCGCACCCTCCGGTCGAAATCGAGGATTTCAGCTTCCGAAAAGGCGTTGTCAAGGGAGAGCATGGGGATGGCGTGGGGGGCCGGGGCGAATTTTTCAAGGGGCGCGAAACCCACCTTATGGGTGGGGGAATCCGGGGAATCGAACTGCGGAAACCTTGCTTCAAGGTCAACCAGCTCGCGCTTTAAGCGGTCGTATTCCTCATCCGCAATTTCCGGGGCGTCCTGGCCGTGATACAGGCGGTCGGCCCGGCTGACGATCTCCCGAAGCTCGGCGATCCGTTTTTCCGCTTCCGCTATTTCGAAAATATCGGACACAGCGCCTCCGAAATTTTTCGCCTGGACTCCCCGAAGGGCCTGTCCAGAAAGCCAGCCCGCCAGTGATGCCCGAAAAGCTCGTCGGACACCGTAAGGACGGCGGAAAGCCTTATTTTGTGGAAGGCCGCCACGGAAAAGAGCGCGGCTGTTTCCATGTCAACCACAACCGCGCCTTTTTGCGCGAATCTTTCAATTTTTTCCGGGGTCTCCCGGAAAAGGGCGTCGCAGGTCCATACCCCGCCTGACGCATAAGACACTCCGGCGTCCGAGAGAAGGCCGCAGAGCCTTTCCCGGCCTGTTGCGGAGGGCCTGGAAATCCCGGAAGAATCAAGCCCGTAGTGAAGGCTTGTTCCCTCGTCGCTTGCGCCGAAGTACCAGCCCGCGAAAACCACGTCGGTGACTCCCCAGGCGATGAGCATTTCCAGCGCCGCCGCAGCCTGGGGAGCGCCCATTACCGGGCCTGCCGCGCAGGGGCCGCCCTTTTTGTGGCTTTTGACATAGACCCGGCAGAACGGTCCGTTCCGCCAGGGTTTTCCCCCCAGCCCGGCCTTTTTGGCGAGGCCGGTCAAATCCGGCTCCACCGAGACGAGAACCGCCTCCGGCCCGAGCCTTGGGTCATTCGGGCCGATAAAGGGCGTCACCACGGGTTTTTGCGGGTCGATTTGGCTCAATGGATATTCCTCTGAAAAAGGTTGCATATGAGCCTGGATAAAAACGATGAAGCGCAAGGAGAGTGAAAAGCCAGTGAGCAAGCGTACTAAAAGTACGTGGCGGAACTGACTTTGAAACTCGTCACAGCGATTCGCGTTTTTAGACGGGCGATTATCTGGGAGGGACCAGGGCCGCCAGCTCCTCTTTTATTTCATCGATGACCGTGTAGAACCATTCCAAATCTTCAAGGGTGAGGCGTCCGGCCTTTCTCTGGCTGGTGGAGCCGTCCTTTTTCACGTAGACCCTGGGGCCTATCTGGATTTTAGCCTCTCCGCCGTCGTAGCGGGCGATGGAGACCTGAAGCCCTGTTTCCTCGCTGGTCCAGCTCTTTATGGTTTCATCCTTGTCCGGATCAAAGGCTGATGCCTTGAAAGCCATGATGATGTTTCTCCTTGGGGTTTGATCAGTAAATCCTGTGCGCCTTGTGCGCAGCACGGGGTGCATAAAATAAAAGGGGGTCCGGGGGAGCCGCGCTCCCCCGGCCGCCGGAGGCTCTTTTACTGTTAGCCTTTGCCTTTTATTACGTGGAGATTTTGGAAAAGTCCGCGAACCGGGCGAAAAGTGCCGCTATGTCGCGCAGTATTGCAAGTCGGTTTTTCCGGATTTTCTCGTCCGGGGCCATCACCATGACTCCGTCGAAGAAGGCGTCCACCGAAGGCCGCAGGCCCGCCACGGCAAGGAGCGCCGCTTCCACGTCGCCATCGTCCAGAAGCTGGTTCACCTTTCGTTTGACGGCGGTGAAGGCCGCCACGAGTTCGGCTTCGCAGTCCTTCTCGAAAAGGCCGGAGGCCGGGCCGGTTTCGCCCGGAAGCTCCCCTTTTTCCTTTGCCTGGGCGATGATGTTCACCACGCGCTTGAAGGCCACTGCGAGCGGAACAAAGTCCGGCAGGGTTTTCAGGCGCGAAAGGGCCTTGACCCTTCGCCACAGGAGGGGCACGTCGTCTATGGAAACCGCTGCTGCCGCAATCACCACATCGCGGGAATGGCCCTGGTCCACCATCAGATTTATCAGGCGGTCCTTCAGGAAGCCCTTGATTTTTGACTCCACCTCCGGGCGGTTGATGCCGGGGGTCTTTATGAGGCCCAGGCTTTTTTCCACCATGAGGGAGAGGTTCAGGGGAAGTTTTGCCGAGGCCAGGATGGAGACTATGCCGATGGCCCCGCGCCTAAGGGCGTAGGGGTCGGAAGCCCCTGTGGGAATGAGGCCCACGGCGAAACAGCCGCAGAGGGTATCCAGCTTGTCGGCAAGGGCCGTGAGCGCGCCCACGCGGGTGGATGGAAGCTCGCCGCCGCTTCGGGTGGGGCGGTAGTGCTCCTCGATGGCGGTCGCCACGGCGGCGGGTTCCTTGAAAATGCCCGCGTAGATGCGGCCCATGACGCCTTGCAGGGTGGGGAACTCGCCCACTATCTGGCTTGCGAGGTCGGCCTTGCAGAGCTTTGCCGCCCGCTCCGCCCAGGCCGCCTCGTCCTCGGCGACCCCGGCTTCACGGGCGAGAAAGCGCACCAGTTCCACCAGCCGCACGATCTTGTCCCGCACGGTGCCGAGCCTGGCCTGGAACAGGATGCCCGAAAGCTCCTCAACCCAGGGGTCGAAGGATTTTTTTTCGCGGTCGGCCCGGAAGAAGAATCTGGCGTCCTCAAGGCGCGCCCGAAGAACCCTTTGGTGGCCGCCCACGGTGATGGCGGTATCCAGAACTTCGGTGTTGTTGATGGCGATGAACGAGGGCAGGAGGTTTCCGGCCTCGTCCTCCACCGCGAAGTATTTCTGGTGCTTGGCCATTGCCTCGATGATGACTTCCTTGGGCACTTCCAGGTAGTCGGGGGAAAAGCGCCCGGTGACGGCCACAGGGAACTCCACGAGGTTCGTTACGATGGAAAGGAGGTCCTCGCCGCCGCCCACGGCGTGGCCGCCAGCCTCGGCTGCCAGACGCTCAACCTGCTCCTTTATTGATTTCTCGCGGTCGGAAGGGGTCACCATCACCTTCGCGCCTTTGAGCGCTTCCACGTAATCGGCTGGTGTCGCAAGGCTGACCGCGCTGGGGGCCATGAAAAAATGCCCGTGGGTAAGGCGACCCGATGAAATGGTGTTGAAGGAAAATGGGACAATGTCGCTTCCGTAAAGGGCCGCCAGGGAATTGACGGGCCGGGCGAAGTATTCGGGAAGGGCCGCCCAGCGCATGGACTTGGGAAAGGGTATTTCGCCAATCAGGGATGAAAGGATTTCCGGCAGGAGCCCCATGACGGCCTCGCCTTTTTCCTCCTTCACCGCGCACAGGTAGGAGCCCTTTTCGGTCTCTTTGAGGCTGAGGCTTTCAACCGGGATTCCTGCCTTTTCGGCGAATTTCACGGCGGCTATCGTCGGTTTTCCCTCGGAGTCATAAGCCGCCTTCTTGGGGGGGCCGGTAAGCTCGGTGGTGACGGCCTCCTGTTTTTCGGCCACGTCCTTCACCATCACCGCAAGACGCCTTGGCGTGCCGTATGTTTTTACCTCGCCGAAGCCCACGCGGGCGGCGGCCAGCTTCCGGGAAAGTTTATCGGCCATTGCGTTAAGTGCCGGGGCTATGTATCCGGCGGGTATTTCCTCCGAGCCGATTTCGAGCAAAAGGTCTTTCATTTCAGTTGCTCCCTTCCATTTTCGGGCCGGAAAGGAGGGGAAAGCCCAGTTCCTCCCGCTGAGCCAAAAACCGTTCCGCGCTGCGGCGGGCAAGCTGGCGGATTCGCCCTATGTAGCCGGTGCGCTCGGTGACCGAGATGGCCCCGCGAGCGTCCAGGAGGTTGAAGGTGTGGCTGCATTTAAGGCAGTATTCGTAGGCCGGAAGAACGAGCCCAAAGTCCAGCACCTTCAAGGCCTCCTTCTCGTAGTCGGCGAAATGGGCGAAAAGCATGGCCGTGTCGGCAAGTTCGAAGTTGTAGGCGCTCTGCTCCTTTTCCTGCATCAGGTGCAGGTCGCCGTATTTCACGCCCATGTCATTCCATTTGAGGTCATAGACGTTGTCCACGCCCTGAAGGTACATGGCGATGCGCTCCAGGCCGTAGGTTATCTCGGCGGTGACGGGCGAAAGCTCTATGGAGCCCGCGATCTGAAAATAGGTGAACTGGGTGATTTCCATGCCGTCCAGCCAGACCTCCCAGCCTAGGCCGGAGGCTCCCAGGGTGGGGGATTCCCAGTCGTCCTCCACGAAGCGGATGTCGTGCTCCAGGGGATTGAGGCCCAGGGCTTTCAGGCTTTCAACGTAAAGGGCCTGGACGTTAACCGGCGAGGGTTTGAGGATCACCTGGAACTGGTAGTAGCGCTGGAGCCGGTTGGGATTTTCCCCGTAGCGCCCGTCGGTGGGGCGGCGGGAGGGCTGCACGTAGGCGGTTTTCCAGGGTTCGGGGCCAAGCGAGCGAAGGAGGGTTTCCGGGTGGAAGGTGCCCGCGCCCACTTCCATGTCGTGGGATTGGGTGAGCACGCATCCCTTTTGCGCCCAAAAGCCTTGAAGGTTTAGGATCAGGTCTTGAAACGTCATGGGTTCTTCTTTCAGCTTCGTTGTTTGACGATGAAAACCGGGGCGGCCCTTTGGCCGGTCCAGGCATGTAATCGATTTGCGGCCTAGTCCACCAGAACCCCCTGGCCGTCCACTGTTATGGGAAGCAGGCGGGCGGTTTCGGCGCTGGAAAGGATTTCGTCCCACTCGACTTTCACCTTGGCCAGAGCCCCCTTTTCGCCCAGGGCCCACACGCAGCCTCCGGCCCCGGCCCCTGTGAAGCGGCCCCCGCAGCCGTTTTCAACTGCCGTGTCCACGAGCTTTTCCATGATGGGGGTGAGCACGTTGGGGGTCATTTCCCGGCGGATGGCAACCTCCTTGTTCATGAAGGCGGCGGCCTCGGCGTAGTCCTTGCGGGACAGGGCCTCCACGAAATCCACCGCGTGGCGGCACATGGTTATCCACTTGTCGCGGGTGGTGCCGCGCAGGAACTCGCGCACCCACACGGAGTTGACGTCTATGGAATCGTGGGGCGAGCCGCAGTAGGCCAGGAGCAGGCGCTCGTTGAAGGCCGCGTAGTCCTTGGGGGATATGACGCTTCGCTTGTCGTAGCCGGGGCCTGATGCGGTGGGGTGCCAGTACCAGGCGTTCACACCGCCGTAGGCAGCGGCGAGCTGGTCCTGGAGCCCGCAGGGAACTCCCGCCGTGTTGCTCTCTATGCCGTGGGAAAGAAGCACCACCTGGCGGATGGAAAGGGCGCGCTCCCCAAGCCTTTCGTAGGCCTTGGAAAAGGCAGCCACCAGGGCCACCACTGCGGCTGACGAGCCCCCTAAGGCCGAGCGCACCGGCGAGCCGGATTCAACGGTTATGTGGACGCCGCTGGCCCTGAAAAAGGCCGCCACCGCGAACATGAGGCCCAAGGGATGCCCTATGAAGGGGGCCTTGTCCTCCGGGTATTCCGCAGAGTCGAAGCCGGTGGAGCTCACCTTCACGAAGCCCGCCTTGTGGGGAAGCAGGGTGATCTTGGTGCGCATTCCCACGGCGATGTTGAAGGTTAGGGTATCCATGTTGCGGATGGCGTAATGGAGAGCAGGCATGTCCACGGTGCCGCCCATGTCCACCCGGCAGGGGGCCTCGGCGCGGACAGGTTCTTTTTCAAGGATTTTTTTGAGGGCATCGGGCATGTCGGGTTCTCCTTGTGGAAGATGAGTCCGGGAAAATGTCAGGCTGCTTTATGTGCAGCCGGTAACTGGTATCGGGTATACGTTGGCCTTCTGTTCAAAGTCAGGCGGCCTTCAGCGGAGCTTGCGCAAAAAGGCCAGGCTGTTCAGCTTTTCGCAAAGGTGATGGCTTACGAAGGTTTCCATTATTTCCACCGCCTGGGAAAGGGCGGGTTCCGGGCAGCCCGCATTTTCGCTGCAGGGCTCCGTTTTGGACGCGAAATCCAGAAACCGCAGGGCCTCGGCCCGAACCTCCCTTGAAGCTCCCCCGCAGGCCCGGCACACGATGCCTCCGGCATGGAGGTCAAAGCCCGTGCGGGTGGCGTTTTCCGGGAGCCGCACCCCGCATTTCACGCAGGCGTCGAGCCTGGGCCTCATTCCGGCCAGGGCCAGGAAGCGCGCCAGAAAGCCCGCGTGGACTATCGCAAGCTCCTCCGCCGGTTTTTGCGACAAGGCCCCAAGGGACCCTGTGAATAGGGTGAAGACTGCCTCCGCGCATTCCCCTTCGGGCAGCCACTTGTCGAGGATCTCCGCCCACAGGCTTGCCAGGGCGAAACGCAAAACGTCCCTTCGGATGCCCTCGAAGGCCTCAAGCTGGACCGATTCCGACAGCACGGGAAGGCTCCCGCCCCGCGCGGACCGCGCGTAAACCACATCGGCGAGGCCCAGAAGCTCGAGGCTTCCCCCGAAGCGGCGGCGGCTCTTTTTGGCGGCCCTGGCCATAACCGCCACCTTGCCCGCGCTCTCGGTGAAAAGGCTTACGATCAGGTCCGTTTCCGCGTAGGGGGTGATCCTTATGGGCACGGCCCTGGTTTTTACGGGTTCCAAGGGTTTCAGTCCCGGTTTTGCTAAACAGTCGAGATAATTTCAAAACCCTGTAAAACGGCGTGGATCGTAGGTTGGGCCGCACTGCGTTTGGCCCAACCTACGGGAGGTTTTGCAATTACCTCAGCCAATAAAAAGCCAAGCATAATGCCCGTTTAAAAACTCCATTTTCGACGGCCTGTCTCAGGGGAGCTTCACGTTCACCGCCTGCCCCGCCCTTGCCGCCACCGTGACGGGTTTGCCGTCCAGGCTCAGACGGACAGCCTGTGGGCTCCCCACCAGAAGGTTGAATTCGCGCTTGGCGGTCAGGCTGATGGTCTGGCCGGGCTTGAGCGAAAAGCGCCTGATTTCGACTCCGTCGGCCATGGCCCTCACCCAGGTTTCCGAAACGGCGGTGATCCTAAGGTGAAGGAGCCGCCCGGACTGCGTTTCGGTCCTCGCCGCCGCACGGACCGGGGGCATGGACTTTTGCGCTCCGGGATTCCGCTCCGCCTCGTCGCCCGGAAGGCAGATCATGATGACCAGCACCGTGACAAGAAGCGTGAAGGCCGCAAGAACCCCAAGCTGGATCAGCCAAGTCGTAGCGCTTGCCGCGTGGAAGCCCTTCCGGGCCGGTGGAAGGGCCTTCAAAAGGGCCTTCCCGTACAGGGCCAGGATTTTTTCGGTGTCGGCCCCGATCGCTTCGGCGTAGGCTTTCACGAAGCCCTTTACAAAGGCCGGGGGCGGAAGGCTATCCCAGTCCTCCTTTTCCAGAAGAAGAAGGGTGGCCTGGGTGATCCGGGTCTTTCGGCTCACGTCGGAAAGAGTGAGGCCCTTTTCCTCCCTTTTCGCCTTGAGATGGCTTCCGAAGGAAACGCGAGGCTCGTTTGGCTCCCAACCTGTTTCCTTCACCTTTGCTTACCGTATGACCTTTATGTGCGCCTTCTTTTTGAGAGACGCAACCCAAGTCGTGTAGCGCTCGTTTACGGCCTTGTTGTGAATGGCCCGCCGGATTTCCGGGGTGGCCTCGGCAAGGCTTTTGCCGGAGCTTTTCGTTACGCTGTCCAGGAAAATCACCGCCTGGCCGGTGGGAGTTTGAAGAGGAGCGGAAATGTCGCCCTCTTTCATGACGGCCACTTTTTCCTGGTAAAAGGGGGCCAGGTCGGAAAGCAACCAGAAACCCAGGTCGCTCACTTCCACCTTGGGAAGGCCTTGGCCGAACCTTTTGCCCACGTCGGTTATGGAAACCGCCTGGGCAAGCGCCGTGCGGGCTTCGAGGAGCCTTGCAGCGCCTTCCTCCCCGCCCGCCGGGTCGGCGGAAAGGCTCCAGATATGGTAGGTGGACTTTCCCTCGAACCTGTCCCTGTGTTCCTCGTAGAATTTTTTGATTTCGTCCTCGGTCACCACTATGCGCGAGGCAACCTCCCTTTCCATGAGCCTCGCCCGCAGAAGGCTCTCCCTCTGGGCCTTGCGGAAGCCCTCCATGGTCATGCCCTGGGCCTTGAGGGCCGCAAGAAGGTCTTCTGCGGTCATGGAGTTTTCCTGCTTCAATTGCTCTATGTAGGCATCCAGGTCCTTTTCGTCCACCTTTATTCCAAGGCGAAGGCTTTCCTGGTCAACGAGCTTTCTTTCTATGAGGCCGTTTATGGCCTCTTCCCTGATTTTGAAGATGAGCGCCTGCTCCTCCTCGTAATCCAGGTGCTGGGACCTGATTTCACGGACATAGGGCGCTATTGCCAGGTCCAGCTCGGAAAGTTTCACTATGTCGTTGTTGACCACCGCCACCGCGCGATCCACCAGCCGCGCCCGGGCAGTGGCCGGAAGAACGGCGGATGCCGTGAACCCGGCTATTGCCAGAAGGAAAAAAAGTGCGGATGCTTTGGGAAGGAAGAATTTTGCGGCGTTTTGGCGCATTGGCCTAGGGCTCCTTTGGAGGTCTGTGGGCGGGGATTACAACCCATTTGAATCTTTACAGTTAACACGGCGGGCCAATTCTTTCAATACGTTTTTGGCCGAACTCACCCGGCTCCTGACGTCATCGCCCGCTATGGCCACCCGGATGCCTCCATCCGGGGTGATTTTGACGGTCCCCTTCGACTGCGAGGCCATTTCCAGTATCCCCTGGGGACGGGCCATGTGGTCGGGGGAAAAGAGGAGGTTCAAGTAAATTCCGGCAAGGTCCAGACGCCTGACCCCCGCGTCCCGGCACATGATTTTGAGCATTATCTTGTAAAGAAGCTGGGAGGCCGGGGCCGGAAGCCTTCCGAAGCGGTCGGAGAGCTCCTTCATGAAGCTTCCCACCTGGCTCACTTCGTTCATGCGGGCCAGCCGCCTGTAGCATAAAAGCCTCTGGTCCGCGTCAGGAACCATGTCGATGGGAAGGAAGGCGTCGAAATCCACGCTTATTTCGGGCTCCAGCACCTCCTCCACCTTTTCGCCCTTGAGGCGCGACACGGCCTCCTCCATGAGCCTTAGGTACATCTCGTAGCCCACCGCCGCAACGTGGCCGCTCTGGCTGGCCCCCAGCACCGTGCCGCCGCCGCGTATCTGAAGGTCGCTCATGGCTATGGCGAAGCCCGCCCCAAGGTCCCGATGCTCCATCAGGACCTTCAACCTGCGCTGGGCGTCCCGGGTCATCTCGGTGTCCGGGGGGATGAGGAGGTAGGCGAAGGCCGCATCCTCGCCCCGGCCCACCCGGCCCCGAAGCTGGTACATCTGGGCCAGGCCGAAGTGGTCGGCCTTGTTGATGATGATGGTGTTGGCCGCAGGGATGTCGAGGCCCGATTCAATGATTGAGGTGCATACCAGTACGTCCGCCTGGCGCTCTATGAAGCGCATCATGATCTTTGCCAGGTCGTCTTCGGGAAGTTGCCCGTGGGCCACGGCGAACCGGGCTTCGGGGACCAGGTCGTGAAGGCGGCGGGCCATGGCGTGGATGCTGGCCACCCTGTTGTGCACGAAAAACACCTGTCCCTGCCGGGCCAGCTCCTTTCTTATGGCGTCGGCCACCAGGGCGTCCTCGAAGGGGGTGACGTAGGTGGTGATGGGGCGGCGCTGTTCGGGCGGCGTGTTGATGACCGAGATGTCGCGTATGCCGGAAAGCGACATGTTCAGCGTGCGCGGAATGGGCGTGGCGGTTAAGGCCAATACGTCCACTGTTGCGCGGAATTTTTTGAGCTTTTCCTTGTGGCTTACGCCGAAGCGCTGCTCCTCGTCGATCATGAGAAGCCCCAAGTCCCTGAATTCAACGTCCTTTGAAATGAGCCTGTGGGTTCCTATGGCGATGTCGACCCTGCCCTCCGAGATTCCGGCGATTATCTCCTTCTGCTCCTTGGCGCTCCGAAAGCGGTTGAGGCAGGCCACCTTCACCGGGTAGCCCCGGTACCGGGCCAGGAAGGTGCGGTAGTGCTGCTCCGCAAGGATGGTGGTGGGGGCCAGGAAGGCCACCTGCTTTCCGTCCGCTATGGCCTTGAAGGAGGCCCGGAGCGCCACCTCGGTCTTGCCGTAGCCTACGTCCCCGCACACCAGCCGGTCCATGGGCTGGCCCTTTTCCATGTCCGCCAGCACCTCGTCTATGGTGCGGGCCTGGTCCGGGGTCTCCTCGTAGGCAAAGCCTGCCTCGAACTCGGCGAAATACTCGTCCGGCGCGGAAAAGGCGTAGCCCTGGCGAACCTTGCGGGCCGCGTAGAGGTCCAGGAGGTCCCTGGCGATTTTTTCGACGTCCTTCTTGACCTTGTGCTTGACCTTCTCCCAGCTTCCGCCCCCCAGCTTGTCCAGGGGTGGGCCAGCCTCGGAAACCCCCCGGAATTTCTGGACCAGGTTCGAGCGGTCTACCGGCAGATAGAGCCGGTCGTTGTCCTTATAGGAGAGAATCAGGAAATCGGCGGAAACCTCGTTCACCTTCATGGTGCAAAGGCCCTCGTACCGGGCGATTCCGTGATCGACGTGCACCACGTAATCGCCCTGGTTCAGGCTTCCCAGGTCCAGAAGCTCGGTCCGGGGGCGCTCGGCCACCGACTTTTCCGTGCGGCGGCGGGAGCCGAAGATTTCAGCGTCCGTTATGAAGGCGAGCTTTTCCGACACCCACTGAAAGCCCGACGAAAGCCTGCCCAGGGCTATTCTCACCGGGTTTTCGCCGGAAAGATCGCCAAAGGGCGTCCAGTTGCGGGCCGTGGCCACGTGATAGGGCAGGAGGATGCTTTCCAGGCGCTTGGCCTGCTCCTTGCCCGGAACGGTCAGCACCGTCACCGCGCCCGCCTTTACGAGGGCCGCGATCCTGTCAGCAAGAGGGGCAAGGGGCCTTTCGTGTTCCCGGCTCAAGGACAGCTCGTGTTTCAGGCCCTGGTTGTCGGCCACTGAAAACGAAAACACCCTTTTGACCCCGCCCTCGGTTTCGGGCTCGTTCAAGGGCATTGCGCTCACGTTCAGGGCAACGAAATCCTTGATGTTTTTCTCCAGCTCGGAGGCGGTGAGCCAGGCTGCGGAAGGGGACAGGCACATCCTTTTTTCCGCGATGCTGGTCTCGTAATAGGCCTCGGCCTTTCCCAGGACCTGGGCCGCCCGGTCGGAAAATTCGGCGGGCTCCACTGCCACGCACAGCATGTTCGGGGGCAGGTAGTCGAAAACCGTGGTGGTGCGATGGTACAGGAGGGGCAGGAAGGCCTCGATTCCAGGAAACCGGCCCTCGTCTTTTATCTTCTGGATGAGCTCGCGCACCTGGCTTATGGAAAGCCCCCTGGTGAGGGCCTCCTCCCGAACCCTGTTCACCACCCTTGGGAGGTTTTCGGGCGCGATCACCGCCTCACCGGCGGGCAGGATCACGGCCTCGTCCAGCTTTTTTATGGTGCGCTGGGTGGAGGATGAAAAAAGCCTTATGGAGTCCACCGTGTCGCCGAAAAACTCCAGGCGCAGCGGGTCGGTGTAGCCGGGCGGAAAAACATCGACTATCCCGCCCCTCACCGAAAACTCGCCCGGGGACTCCACAATAAGGGAGGCGGTGTAGCCGCCCCAGGCCAGCTTTTCCAGGAAGGCGTCCCGGTCGGTGTCCTCGCCAGCGGCGAGAAGCTCGGCGTAGGAGGAAATCTCCTCCTTGGGAACGAGCCTGGAAAGGGCGGCCTCCGGCGTTACAGCGATCACTGCGGGCGGGTTTTTTCCGCTCATCAGGCGAAAAAGGAGCGACACCCTGGCGCAGGCCGTCTCAGGCCCGTAGACCACGCCCCGAAAGGCCATCTGGTGATAGGGGGGAAACTCGGCGAGGTCAGGGGATACCCCGTCTGAAGGCGGCAGGAAAAATTCCAGGTCCGATAAAAGCCGTGAAATATGGCGCTTTGTGGGACAAAGTACAAGCATGGGACGGCGGAGGTCCCGGTAAAGGCGGGCCAGGAGCATTGCCGCAGCCCCCTCTCCCACCCCCGTGGCCCACAGGCCGCCCCTTCTGCTTCCAAGGGCCGCCGCCAGGTCCGAAAGACCCGGCGGCGCGTATTTTTCGGGTTCCTCCATTGTCTCCCTGCCCGGTTCCACCGGAGGCGAAAACTACTCCACACTTTGATGCATGTCAATCGGTTGCCTCTGGCCGCCCTATCTGATATGACGAGTGAAATTCAACATGGAGAGGGTTCATGGATCGGATAAAAATACTTATCAGCGGAATTCCGGGCAAGGTGGGCGTAAACCTTGCCGGGCATTTTCTGGCCGACGGGCGCTTCACGCTCCTTCCCGTGGCTCTCACCGGGCCGGGGGTGCCTGAGGAGCCCGTAAGCGTCTCCGGGGCGTCCATCGCCATCGTGGGGCCGGAAAGGCACCGGGAAGCGCTGTCCCGCCTGAAGGGCCAGGAGGGCGGGTTCATCGTCATCGACTATTCCCACCCGTCCGCCGTGAACGCCAACGCCGCCCTCTACTGCGGTCTCGGAATAAATTTCGTCATGGGCACCACCGGCGGGGACCGGGCTGAACTCAGCCGGACCGTGGAAAAATCCGCGTCCTGCGCGGTCATCGCCCCAAACATGGCCAAGCCCATAGTGGGCTTCACCGCCATGATGGAGTACATGGCGGAAAATTTTCCGGGGATTTTTTCGGGATGGGACCTGTCTATAAAAGAGAGCCATCAGGCGGGAAAGGCCGACACCTCCGGCACGGCAAAGGCCATGGTGGGCTTTTTCAACAAGATGGGCCTCGATTTTTCCGCCGACCGAATTTTTTCCGAGCGCGACCTGGAGCGTCAGCGCAGGGACTGGGGCATCCCGGAGGAGCATCTTACGGGCCACGGCTGGCATACCTATGACCTTACCTCGCCCGACAAGACCGTGAAGCTTTCCTTCACCCACAACATTTCGGGCCGGGACGTGTATTATCCGGGCACCGCCGATGCGGCGATTTTTCTTTCAAGGCGCGTGGCGGAGGGAAACCGGGGAAAGGTTTACTCAATGCTGGACGTCCTGAGGCAGGCTTAACGTCGCGCCTGTTTCAACGGGCTGCCAACAATAACGGAGAATATTCATGAAACGGATCGCCATTCTTGTCTCGCTCCTCCTCGTTGCAGGGCTGGCCTTTGCCGCCGACGGGATGTTTCCAGGGCCGGGCTGGAAGGAGAAGCCCAACCCCCTGGCAGGCGCGCACGCCCAAAGGGGCGGCCAGATGGCGAGCTTTCTGGGGCCATCGCCCAAGAGCCTCAACTACTACCTGGAATCAAGCTCGCTGGCCAGCGAGGTATTCGGCCTCATGTACGAGTCGCTCCTGGGCATGGACCCGGTGACCCTGGAATACATTCCGGGCCTTGCCGCCAAATGGTCCATCTCCGCAGACAAGCGCACCTATGCCTTCTATATGGACAAGAAGGCCAAATGGAGCGACGGCAGGCCCGTCACCGCCAAGGACGTCAAGTTCACCTTCGACGCCATACTGGACCCAAAGAACATGACCGGCTCCCACAAGGTGGCGCTCGCCCGGTTTTCCTCACCGGTTGTGGTGAACGCCTCCACCATAAGGTTCACCGCAAAGGAGGTCCACTGGAAGAACCTCCTGGCCCTGGGCGGTTTTCAGATTCTTCCGGCCCACGCCTGGGCGGGCCAGGACTTCAACAAGGTCAACTTCTCATTTCCGGTGGTTTCCGGGCCATTCAAAATGGGGGCCTACAAGCAGGGCGTCAGCCTCACCATGCTCCGCAGGAATGACTGGTGGAGCGCGGCATCCCCCGGCGCCAAGGGAACCTACAACTTCGACCGGCTTCATTTCCTTTTCTACGAGGAGCGCGAAAACGCCTTCGAGGCCTTCAAGAAGGGGGCTTTCGACCTTTATCCCATCTACACCTCAAGGATGTGGGTGAAGGAGACCACGGGCGAAAAATTCCAGAAAAACCTCATCGTCAAGCAAAGGGTGCACAACCATAACCCGGTGGGCTTCCAGGGTTTTGCCATGAACATGCGCCGGGCACCCTTCAACGACCTTAGGGTCCGCAAGGCCATGGCCCTTCTTCTGGACCGGCCCAAGATGAACGCAACCATCATGTACAACCAGTATTTTCTCCAGAACTCATATTACCAGGACCTCTACTCCCCGCCCTCGTCCTGCCCCAACCCCCAGACGCCATTCGACAAGAACGCGGCCCGGAAGCTCCTGGCCCAGGCGGGCTGGAAGGCGGACCCCAAGACGGGAATTCTCATGAAGGCGGGAAAGCCCTTCAGGTTCCAGTTTTTGAGCCGGGACGCATCGAGCGGGAAATTCCTGTCCATCTATCAGCAGGATTTGAAGGACGTGGGAATCTCCATGGAGATCGTGGTGAAGGACTGGGCCGCCTGGATGAAGGACATGGAGAATTACTCATTCGAGATGACCTGGGCCGCCTGGGGGGCCGGGCTTTTCAAGGACCCGGAAACCATGTGGTCGTCAAAGGAGGCGGCGCGCACGGCGGGCGACAACATTACCGGCTTCGCGGACAAGGCCGTGGACCAGCTAATCGAAAAGCAGAAGACCCTGTTTTCCGTGGCGGCCCGGCACGACATCTGCCGCAAGATAGATAAATTGGTTTTCGCCCAGTACCCCTACGCCCTTTTGTGGAACATAGATTACGTCCGTCTCCTTTACTGGAACCGGCTGGCCACCCCGGACTGGGTGCTTTCCAAGTACGGCGACGAGTCCTCGGCCAACGCCCTTTGGTGGATAGACCCGGACGACCAGGCCGCCTTTGACGACGCCCTTAGAAAGGGGACCTCCCTTCCGGCCCGGCCAGGGGCAGTGGTCTTCTCGAAGGTTTTCAGGCAGCGGGCGCAACTCGTCCCGGCCCGGATCCAACCCCTAACCTGACGGGAACCATCGGACAAAAATGGACCGCAGAACCTACTTCATCCGCCGACTGCTCCTGGTGATTCCGACGTTTTTCGGCATCACCCTAAGCTGCTTCGTCCTTTTGCACTTCGTTCCGGGCGGGCCGGTGGAAATGGCCATACTTTCCATGCGCGGCCTTGCAACGGGTGAAAGCGCCCGGTTCACCGAGTCCAAAGGGGCCGTCTCCGAGGAGCAGCGCGAGGCCATAAAGGCCCATTACGGCTTTGACAGGCCCATGCACGTAAGGCTTTACAGGTGGTACGTCACGGACCGGCTGGGGCTTGCGGCGGAATCCTACAAGTTCTCGGAAAAAACCGCGTGGCAGCTTATAAAGGAGCGCTTTCCGGTCTCCCTCATCTTCGGGTTCACGGGCTTTTTCCTCTCCTACCTCGTGTGCATACCCTTGGGAGTCGCCAAGGCCCTGAGGCACGGAAAGCCCTTCGATTTTTTAAGCTCGGTGGTTGTCTTCATCGGCTACGCGGTTCCCCCCTTCGCCTTCGGCATGGTCCTTAAGATGCTCTTTGCCGGCACGGTTGACGGTTTCTGGGACATCTTCCCGGCAGCCGGGTTTCACGGCCTGGACTACGAGACCCTTTCGTTCTGGGGCAGGGCGAAGGACACCGCAAGCCACATGTTTCTGCCGGTCGCCTGCTACATGATAGGCAGCTTCGCGGTACTCACCATTCTGATGAAGAACTCCCTTCTGGACGAGATCGGCAAGGACTACGTGCGCACGGTGCTTGCCAAGGGCGGATCCATGAAAAGGGCCGTGTGGCGGCACGCCTTCCGGGCGAGCCTGGTTCCCATCGCCACGGGTTTCGGCTCCATTCTGACCGTCATGTTCGCCGGGTCGGTATTGATCGAGCAGGTTTTCGAGATACCCGGAATGGGGCGCCTGAGCCTCGAGGCCATAGTGGGCAGGGATTACCCGCTTTTCATGGCGATTTTGTCCGTTACCTCAATTCTTGGCCTTCTGGGAAACGTGCTGTCGGATTTCTGCTATGTGCTGATTGATCCGAGAATTAGCTTCCAGAAATGATTTGAACCCGTAACAATATCCCTTCCCCTGGATTTTAATGACCATCCCACTTCAAAAATTCCTCTCGCCGGTTACAATCAAGCGCCTGCGGCGTTTCCGGCGGATGCGGCTTTCCTGGTATTCCCTGGTGATCCTGGTGGCCCTTTACGGAGTGTCGCTTTTTTCCGAGTTCATAGCAAACGACCGGCCGCTCTACTTAAGATACCAGGGGGAGAGCTATTTCCCGGTCTTTTTTTTCTATCCCGAACTCACCTTTGTACCGGGCGGGCTCTCCACCCGGCCAGACTATGAAAAGCTCTCAAAAAGCGCGGACTTTGGAAAAGGTTCGGGCAACTTCATGGTGTTCGCCCCCATTCCATACGGGCCTTACAAGAGCGCCGACCCCGAAAGCCTTCCGGTGCGGGACACCGTCACGGTTTCGGCAAGCCTCAATCCGCACATGGCCACGGTGAACGTGGGAGTTGACTGGAAAATTCAGCGCGAGGACGGCGCGGGCTTTTTCTTCGGAAAACCGGACGAACCGGTGGAGGGCGCGGCATTCAAGGATCGATTTTCCGTGACGCCGGAGCTCGTTAAGGCCGTGAGGGAGCGCCTTTCCAACAGGGCCGCCCCGGAAGCCTCCTTCAACATAAAAAGCCTTGACGGCAGGCTTCGCGTGAAAGTGAGCCTTTCCACCTTCACGCCCCGCGATGCGCCGCCCGAAACAATAAGGCTCAACCTCGCCGAACCAGCGCCCGAAAACGCCGCCCCGGCCACCCTCGTCTTTGAACGCGGACCCAGGGTGTCGGCGGATTCGGAAAAGCTCCTGGCCCGGCTCACCGGGGAATCGAAAAAGGCGCTCTACTCCGCAGTTACGGACGCCTTCAACGGTTTTTCAGATCCGGTCACGCTTTTTGCCGGAAACTTGCGGATGCTTGCCACCCTGGAAAAGAACGAGGTGCGCTTTCCCTTTCCGCCCACGGAGAGGCACCTGATGGGCCTGGACGATTCGGGCCGGGACGTTTTGGCCCGCATACTCTACGGGCTTCGCACCTCGCTTACCTTCGCCCTCATCCTGGTTGCGGCGGGCCTGGGCCTTGGGACCCTGGCCGGGGCGGTCCAGGGCTATTTCGGGGGCGCTTTTGACATCGTGGGGCAGCGGTTCACGGAAATCTGGTCGGCTCTTCCGTTTCTCTACATCATGATTTTTCTGGGAAGCGTCTTCGGCCAGTCCTTCCTGCTTCTCATTTTCTGTTACGGCATCTTCAACTGGATAGGCATTTCCTATTACATGAGGGCGGAATTCCTGCGCCTGCGCCGCACTTCCTTCGTAGAGGCCGCCAGGGTCATGGGGCTGTCGCCCTTTCGGATCATCTTCCGGCACATCCTCCCCAACGCCTTAACGCCCCTGGTCACCTTCTTCCCCTTCAGCCTGGTGGGTGCCGTGGGGGCGCTGGCGGCCCTGGACTACCTGGGCTTCGGGCTTCCGCCGCCCACTCCCAGCTGGGGCGAGCTTCTGAGCCAGGCACAGAGTTACCGCTGGGCCTGGTGGCTCATACTTTACCCCACGGCGGCACTTTTCCTGGTGATGCTCCTTGGGGTTTTTGTCGGCGAGGGAGTGCGTAGCGCCTTTGACCCCCGCAGCGACCGCCTGGGGGGCTGAGGGAGCGAGGCGCGGTGTCAGGGCGCGCCGGGCGGGTCGTCACGTACCCGAAAGTACGCATCCTCCCCGCCCTGCACACCCTTCCTTGCGCCTCATCTCCCGGGAGCCCCCCAGGGCGAGGCTTCGATTGAGGCACAGAAAGGCGAATAATAGGAAATGACAGCATAGCCTGATATAAAAACTGCGGCGGTTTTGCGCAGCAAAGCCGCCGTATGATAAATGGGGGGCCGGGGGACCTTAGGTCCCCCGGCCGCCGGAGGCGCTTTTCGTTTATGTGTTTGGTTTTTGCTGTTTTGATTGCTGATCGGCATGATCCATGTGCGGCATAATCGGGGAAATTCGCAGGAAGGGCAGGGTGGACGCCGAACGGCTTGGGCGGCTTCGGGACATCCTCGCCCACCGGGGGCCGGACGGCGCGGGCCTTTGGGTTTCCCCGGACGGAAGCGCCGCCCTGGGCCACCGGAGGCTCGCCCTGGTGGACCTCTCCGATTCTGGCCGCCAGCCCATGGGAAACGAAACCGGGAACCTTTGGCTCACCTTCAACGGCGAGATTTACAATCACAAGCAATTGAGAGCGGAGCTTACGGCGCGGGGCCACCGGTTTTCATCCACCACCGATTCCGAGGTGCTGCTCCACGGGTTCGAGGAATGGGGCAGGGCGGTCCTGGATCGCGTAAAGGGCATGTTCGCCTTCGCCATTTACGATAACGATTCGGGCGCGCTCTTTCTGGCCCGGGACCGCTTCGGCATAAAGCCCCTCTACTACCACGCGGGGCGGGACTTTTTCATCTTCGCGTCCGAATTGAAGGCCATAAAAGCCCACCCGGAGATCCCGCAGGAACTGGATTATTCATCGGTCTGCGATTTTTTCACCTATCGCTACGTGCCAAGTCCCAAGAGCATTTTAAAGGCCGTGAAAAAACTTGCGCCCGCCCACTGTCTTACCCTTTCGCGGGATTTTTCGGTGAACGGGGGCCGGTATTACGAACTGAAATCAGGCCGCCTTTCGCCCCCGGAAAAAGAGGCCGTGGAGCGGGTCGATTCCCTTCTGGCCGATTCGGTGAAATACCACGTTGACGCGGACGTCAAAGTGGGCTCGTTTTTGTCCGGCGGCTACGATTCAAGCGCCCTTTTGCTTTACCAGAAGCGCGCGGGATATGAGCCCGTAGCCTTTGCCCTGGGGTTCGAGGGCTGGGAGAAGAGCGAGCATTTCGCGGCCCGGATGGTTGCCAAGCATCTGGACGCAAGCCTTGAAACGAAGATGATCGGCCCGGAAAGCCTCTCGCTTCTATCCACCCTTGCGGAGGTCTACGACGAGCCTTTGGCCGACATCTCGACGGTTCCCACCTACGAGATAAGCCGGGTCGCGTCGCAACGGGTGAAGGCCGTTGTTTCGGGCGAGGGCGCGGATGAGATTTTCGGCGGCTACGGTTGGCACAGGAGCGTGCATGACGACTGGCAGGGCCTTGGAAGGCTGAAACGGGCGGCCCTTAGCCAAGGCCCGCTTGGCCGGGGTTGGTTCGTCTCGCGCTACGCCAAGGCCATGGCCATGGGGCGCTATGACGAAAAATCACTAAAGAGCCTCATTCATCCCGATCTCAAAAAATTCGTCCCGGCGGATTCCGACTGGTTCTACCGCCAGAATCTGCCCACGGGAAAAGGGGCGGTGCGCTCCTTCCAGCTTGCCGACATAAGGTGCTTCATGGGCGAGCTGGTATTAACCAAGATCGACCGGGCCAGCATGGCCCATAGCCTGGAAGTCAGGGTCCCCTTCCTGGATCACGAGCTTGTGGAATACGCGCTGTCGCTGGACGAATCCCTTGCGTACAGGCCGGAAAGCCCCAAGTTCCTCTTGCGGGAAAACATAAAAGACGCCCTTCCCAGGGCCATAATGAACCGCAAAAAGCAGGGCTTCGTGGGGCCGGACTCCTACTACGCGGATATTTCCTTCTACCGCGAGGGCCTGAGCGAGGCTCTGTCGGTTCGGGACGGAATAATCAGGCAGCAGGCCGTGGACGACCTTTTGTTTCAGGGTGACCACTGGCGGCTGTGGAAGGCGCTGGTCTTCGAGAACTGGTACAGGCGCTGGAGAGGCAATGATGGTTGACACCGGATTCGTTTTCGTCGTGTGCGGGGCGAAGCATCACGTCGAAACCCTAAACGTGGCCCTGCGGCACCTTGCGCGCTTTTCCAAAAGCCCGGTTACGGTGGTGACCGATCTTGGGCGCAACGAGGGGGAAATCCGCCACGATAGCATCATCAACATCGAAACGCCGGAATCCTTCAACAACCATCAGGCGGCCATCCACCTCAAAACCAGCCTTCACCGGATCATGACCGGCCCCGGCCCATACTGCTACCTCGATTCCGACGTACTTGCGGTCAGGCCGGGCGTTGACGCCATATTCGGCATGAAAAGGGACATCGTCACCTTCGGCTCGGACCACTGTCCCCTGGCCGAGTTCTCCCCCCACGCCGTGGCCTGCACCTGCGCGGCCCCGTTATCACGGGCCTTTTTCGGAAAGGGCATGACCGAAGAGGAATTCAACGACCTGGAGCAAAGGAGAAGGCTCCACCACGAGCTTCTGGAAAAGCTCTCGGCCCATGTGAAAAACGACCCGGCCCTGTTGAAGAAAAAGGAGCTTCTGGACGTTCTCACCACCATCTACAACATGAACATGGCCCATCCCCTGTGGAACCGGCTTCCGGGCTTCCTGGCCGCGCGTCTGAAGGCCCTTTCGTGGTGGGCCTTTCTGATCCTTGTCATACGCGGGCGCTACAGGTGGGACAATAACAGCCGCAGGTGGTTCGACAGCAAAGGCAACCTCATCATAGACGCCGACGCCTACGACGCCTTTTTGCTGGAAGTGGCCGAAAAGTGCGGCTTTTTCTGGGACCAGCGGCACGGAACCTGGGTGGATAAAGACGGCGAGCCGGTCTACTTCCCGATTCCGGGCCGGGGCGGAAACCCCCGCTGCGTTCACCTTCAGCAGGCCATACTGGATCGCTTCGACATACCCATACCGGACGGGGACTGGGTGCACTTTAACGGCGGGGTCTTTCTTTTCGGGCCGGACTCGAAAGACTTCATGGACGACTGGAACGAGTGGTGCCTGGGCATATTCAACGAGCCCTACTGGCGCACCCGGGACCAGGGGATTCTTGCGGCGCTCACCTGGAAATTCGGGCTTGAGGAGGCTCCGAGGCTGCCGCCGGAATACAACTTCATCGCCGACTACCACAAAAAGGGCGTGATCCATCACGGCGGCCTTCGTTTCAGCGCCCCGCCCCATCCCGGAGTCATCGAGCCCATGCTCATCCACATCTACCACAACTTCGGGAAAAAGGACTGGGACGTGTGGCAGGCGGTGGAAAAGGCGCTGGAAGTGGAGCCGGGCTGTTGAAAGCGGGGCGGAGCGCCCGCGCTCCCGGGAAAAAACCACCCTGCAGTAAACACGTCAGAGTCATATGAAGTTTTTTTGAAGGAAGGGGTGTGGGGGCTGGGGCATAAGAGATGTCCTTGCCTCGTCGTCACCCCGGCGAAGGCCGGGGTCCAGAAAAATGCTGCAAAAGGCAAAAACTGGATTCCGGCCTTCGCCGGAATGACGGAGGCTGCTGCTTTCCCATCCCCCGCAATCCTTTCCATTTCAAATGCGCCCGCCCTGATTCCTTTTTTCCCGCGCTTGACTTTTTTTACGACATGAAGTCATATTGGACAGTTTCAGGGCGGGCCAGACGCCCAGGGGATGAACAACCGGAACAAGCCCCGCGTTAAAGGCTCTCCCCGCCCTCCGCGACACCCCGCCCGGCATCTTTTCATTTTCCCACTCCAGAAGCAGGGAGGTTCCATGACAACGCCTTACGACTTCGACCATCTCACCACCCTGCCCATAAAGGAGAAATGCGCCGAGCTTTCCAAGAACGGCAAGGCCTTCCACGTGCTTTTCGCCGAGCAGTTCGACCGGGACACCCTGGAGCTTCTGTGCTCGGTGGCCACCAAGCTAAGGAAGATCGCCAAGAACAGGGAAGGCATGGACTTTCTGCGAAGCCTTCTTTCCCACAAGTCCGCCATGATGTACTTCACCCAGCCGTCCACCCGAACCTTTCTTTCCTTTATAAGGGCCTGCCAGTACCTTGGCATGGACTACGCCGAAGTGCGCGACCCCCGCATATCCTCGGCCTACAAGGGCGAAAGCGACATAGACGGCGTGAGGACCTTTTCCAACTACTTCGACATAATCATAATGCGCCACCCCGGCGCAGGTTTCGCCGAACGAACCGCCTACACCATGAACTCCACCAAGATGGCCATTCCGGTGATCTCGGCGGGGGCTGGCCCGGACGAACACCCCACCCAGGCCCTTCTGGACGCCTACACCTTAAAGCGCAGCTTCGAGAACCGCAAGAACGGCCTGGCCGGGCTCCACATAGCCTTCATGGGCGACGTGGCCCGTGGCCGCACGGTGCGCAGCCTGGCGAAGCTCCTCACCCTTTACCCGGACGTGCGCATGACCTTCGTGGCACCCGGCGAGCTTCGCATCAAAAAGGACCTTGCCGAGTGGCTGGACCGCAAGGGCGTCAACTACACCGAGACCGACGACGTGAGGCAGGTGATAAAAGACATTGACGCCATGTACGTCACCCGCGTCCAGGACGAGTACGACGAGGGTAAAAGCTCGCTGGAGATCGACTACACCCCCTTTCACATGACCATGGAGCTTCTGGAGCTCATGAAGCCCGAATCCGTCATAATGCATCCGCTTCCAAGAAGGGCGGAGCTGGACCCTGCCATAGACTCCGACCCCCGCGCAAGGTACTGGGACCAGGAGCGCAACGGCATGTGGATAAGGGCGGCGCTGGTGGCCTACGTGTTCAGCGTTGAAAGCCGGATTCTGGACTATTACGGAAGGCACTACACCTATTGACCGGGCAGGGCCGCCTTACCCGGCCTTTTTAGGCGGGCGGGTTGACAAAACCCGAAGAAGACTTATTGATATGCTTTTTAAAGGGCGATTTTTTCCGTCGCGCCTTTCGATTCGGCGAAAACGGCGTTTTTTTTAGGATTACAACACCAACGGGAGCAGGTCATGAAGGTACTGGTAAGCGACAAACTGGAAGAAGTGGGAGTTAAAATTCTCGCCGCAGCCCCTGGGGTTACGGTTGACGTAAAGACGGGGCTTACTCCCGAGCAGTTGAAGGAAATAATCGGCCAGTACGACGGCCTGGTCATAAGAAGCGCCACCAAGGTCACCGCCGAGATCATCGAGGCTGCCAAAAACCTCAAGGTCGTGGGCAGGGCAGGAATCGGCCTGGATAACGTGGACATCCCGGCGGCCACCAAGCGCGGCGTCATCGTCATGAACACCCCCGGCGGAAACGTGGTGACCACCGCCGAGCACGCCATCTCCATGATGCTTTCCCTCACCCGCAACATCCCGCGCGGAACCGCCACCATGAAGGCCGGACTTTGGGAGAAGAAGTCCCTGAACGGACGGGAAATCTTCAACAAGGTGCTGGGCGTCATCGGCTACGGCAACATCGGAAAAATCGTGGCGGACCGGGCCAAGGGCCTTAGGATGCAGGTCATTGTCTACGACCCCTTCTTCCCGGCGGATCTCATTTCCAAGGCCGGTTTCGAGCCGGTGAGCCTGGACGAGCTTTACTCCCGCGCCGACTACATCACGGTCCACGTCCCGAAGTTGAAGGACACCTTAAACCTTCTCAACGCCGACGCTTTCGCCAAGATGAAAAAGGGCGTTATGGTCATCAACTGTGCTCGCGGTGGAATAGTGAACGAGGCCGACCTTTTCGAGGCCATGAAAAGCGGCAAGGTGGCAGGGGCCGCCCTGGACGTTTTCGAGAAGGAGCCGACGCCCGCCGACAACCCGCTCCTGGCCATGGACAACTTCATCTGCACCCCGCACCTGGGAGCCTCCACCTTCGAGGCCCAGACCAACGTGGCTGTGGCGGTTGCCGAGCAGATCGCGGCCTACCTCACCTGCGGCACCGTCATCAACGCAGTGAATACACCCTCGGTTTCCGGCGACCTTCTTGTCCAGCTCGGCCCCCTCCTGAAGCTGGGCGACGCCATGGGCTCACTCCAGGCCCAGCTGTCCGAAGGCCCCATAACCGACGTGTCGCTTGAATTTGCGGGCGACTTCGCGGGACTCAATCTGGCCCCCATCAGCACAGCGGTCTTAAAGGGCCTGCTAACCCCGGTCCTCAAGGACGACGTCAACTTCGTGAACGCCGGGATCATGGCCAAGGAGCGGGGAATCACGGTTTCCGAAAGCACCCTGCCCGAAGCCCAGGACTTCATCCAGCTTGTGACCTTGAAGGTCACAGGCGGCGGCAAGACCCACGTGGTGGCCGGAACCATCTTCGGCAAGGCCGAGCCCAGGATCGTGGCCATCGACACCTTCCGCATGGAAATGGCCCCCACCGGGCACATCCTCCTGATCCAGAACGAGGACAAGCCGGGCGCAATCGGTTCCATAGGCGCGACCCTGGGAGCCGAGGGCCTCAACATAGAAAAGATGCAGGTTGGCCAGGACAAGGGCGGAGCCCGCAATTTCATCATGCTGGCCACCAGCACCGCCATTTCGGACGGAATCGTGGCCAAGCTCCGCGCGTTGCCCTTGGTTAAATCAGTGCAGCCCGTTGAACTGTGAAGGGCCGTCCACAAGCGCGAATAGCTGTGTCAGGCTTCACAGCGCGGGTCGGTCATGTACGACAAGTACTATTCCTCCCCGCGCTGTTCGCCTTCCTTGCTCTTCATCGCTTGTGATCGGCCCGTAAGCGGCGCATTTTCATAGCTTGCGCAAAGCCTGCTGGCGATGAAATGAGCGCTTCTGAATCATACGGGAAATGTTGGGTGAACCCGGGCCGTTGGCCCGGAACCACCCAACCTACGCAAGGTTTTGTAAAAACCTCTATAATAAAAACACTGGCCCGGATGATGATGGAAACATAGCTGCAACAGCGGAGGAATACGTGGAAGAGAAAAAAGGCTTCACAGTGGTTGACAGAAGGTTCGCAGGCGCGGACGATGAGGCGCAGGCTTCCGAAACCGCTTCCGCCGAAAAGGCCGATACTGCGCCTTCCTCCGAAGAACCCGCTCCCAGGCAGGAAGGGGAGGCAGGATCAGGCGGGCAAGAGCAGAGCCCGAGGGGCGGAAGGCCAAGCATGCCCATGCCTCCCGTGGATTTCGCAACCTTCGTGCTGTCCATTTCCTCCCACATTCCCGTTTACCTTGGGGAAATGGCAGACCCCTACACCGGCCAGACCGGAACGGACCTGCCCCTGGCCCAGCACCTCATAGACACCCTGGCCATGCTCCAGGAAAAAACCAGGGGCAACCTGGACAGGACCGAGGAAAACCTTCTGAACGGCCTGCTCTACGATTTTCGCGTCCGCTATGTGAAAGCTGTTCAGTAGCAGCACCGCCAACCGGCGGAGGGTGCGAGTCCCTCCGCCGGTCATCCCCCCCAAGCCGCTTTTTCTGGCCGCTTTTCCCGCGCGGCTGTCCCGACCCACCCGAATCAAAGAGGAATGCATCGATGAAAGTTTTTCAAAGGCGTTTTCCGGTGTTTTGCCTACTGGCCCTCGCTCTTGCCTTTGCCGCAGGCGCTGTCACCGCAGGCGCGGTCACTCCGGGCCCGGTTTCAACTGGCATGGTTGCCGCAGGGGTTCCCGACCTGCCGTCATTCAGCGGCCTGGCCGAAAGCGCCGGGAAATCCGTGGTGAACATTTCCATAGAAAAAACCGAGTCCGTGGGCGGCTTTTTGGGCCCTTTCGGCGGCGGGGACGAGTTCCAGGATTTTTTCGGACGGTTTTTCGGGGATTCCATACCCAGGGAATACAAGCGGCAGGGCTTGGGAACGGGCTTTGTGATCGACAAAGACGGCCACATCGTAACCAACAGCCACGTGGTTGAAAAGGCCGACCTCATCACCGTGCGCACCAGCGACGGCAAAAAGTACGAGGCCAAGGTCATCGGCAGGGACTCCAAGACCGACATCGCCCTCATAAAAATCGAAGGCGCAAGCGACCTTCCGGTGCTTCCCCTGGGAGACTCCGACGCCCTTAAAGTCGGCGAGTGGGTGGTGGCCATTGGAAACCCATTCGGCCTTGACCACACCGTGACGGCGGGCATAGTCTCAGCCAAGGGCAGGGCCATAGGGGCCGGGCCTTACGACGATTTCATCCAGACAGACGCCTCCATCAACCCCGGAAATTCCGGCGGCCCTCTTCTGGACCTTGACGGACGGGCCGTGGGCATCAACACCGCAATGGTGGCCCATGGGCAGGGGATAGGCTTCGCCATTCCCATAAACCTTGTGAAGCGCATAGTGGCTGACCTCAAGAAAAGCGGCGAAGTGACGCGGGGATGGCTGGGAATCGCGGTCCAGGAACTTTCCGAAGACGTTGCCGCCTACTACGGCGTGCCTGAAAAAAAGGGCATCCTTGTGGGCTCGGTTGTTGAAGGCGACCCGGCCCATAAGGCGGGCCTCGTTGCGGGCGACGTCATCACCGCCTACAACAATAAGCCCCTTGCCGAGCCCCGCGACCTTTCGCGCCTTGTGGCGGAAACCCCCGTGGGCCAGAAGGCCACCCTTTCCGTGTGGCGCAACGGACGCCTTGAGAAAATCCAGGTGGAAGTGGCCAGGATGGAGGAGGATGAGGCCAAGACTGCGGAAAAGCCCGGCCCCAGGTCCGAATCCAAGGTGGGGTTGGACGAAAGCATGGGCTGGAGCCTCTCGGACATCACGCCCCAAGTGGCCAAGCGCTACGAGCTTACCGAAACCTCCGGGGTGGTGGTAATGGCCGTCAGGCGCGGCGGCAGGGCGGAGAAGGCGGGCCTTAAACCCGGCGACATCATAAAGGAGATCAACCGCGTTCCGGTGAAGGACGCTGCTTCAGCAAGAAAGGCGGCGTCGGGCGTGAAAAAGGGCGAAACCCTGTCCCTTCTTGTAAACCGGGACGGAGCCCTGGACGTGATAAAGGTTCCCACAGAATAGAGTCCCGTAGAAACGGGTTTTTTCAGGGGCTGCCCGAAATCCGGGCGGCCCCTTTTTTCGCCGAGGAAAGCCATGACCGATGAATCCCGCCTTCTTGCCCGCGCGTCAGCCCCGGCCAAGCTGAATCTTTCCCTTACAATAACCGGGAAAAGGCCCAACGGCTATCACGAGATCGAAAGCCTCATGGTCCCTATTGAGCTGGCCGACACAATCAGCCTTTACCGGGCCGACCCCGGAAACGGAATTTCCGTGGAATGCGCCTGGCCGGGCGTTCCACAGGATGATTCCAACCTTGTGGTAAAGGCCGCCCGGCTTTTTTTCGAAAAGGCCGGGGGCGGCATGGATTTATTGATCGGGATCGAAAAAAGCATCCCTCCCGGCGCGGGCCTGGGTGGGGGAAGTTCCAACGCGGCCACGGTTCTCGTTCTTCTCAATAGCCTTTCGGGGGCTCCCTTCGATGAAGCGGCCCTTTGCGGCATGGCTGCCCGGCTCGGATCCGACGTGCCCTTTTTCATATCCAAAAGGCCCTCCGTGGCCACGGGCCTTGGCGAAATACTTGCGCCCGTGCAGGAAATTTTCCCGTATTACGTGGTCCTGGCGTATCCGGGTTTCGGGCTTGCCACGAAAGAGGTATATGGACGATTCAATTTCACGTTGACAAGACCTGTAAAAATTCATAGGTTGCGGATTTTGAAGGATGGGGCAAAAGGCGCATTATGCGTGGAGACAGGCCCCGAACATCTGAAAGGGCTTCTGTACAACGATCTTGAAGCCCCGGCCCTGGCCATCCGACCGGAAATTTCGGCGGTGAAAAGGGCGGTAATGGATGCGGGCGCGGCAGGCTCGCTTATGACCGGTTCGGGCAGCGCGGTGTTCGGGCTTTTCACCGACCCTGAAAAAGCCCGTGCGGCCCGTGATTTTATCGGCAGCAACCACGAAAAGTGGATGGTTTTTCTTACGCGCATAACGGGCGGCTGACATCGGCTCCAAAAGGGCCTTAAAAAACGGCCCGGACTTGTGCGGTTCCTTTTTGGGGCGTCGTCAAGCGGCAAGACACGGGATTTTGGTTCCCGCATTCGGAGGTTCGAATCCTCCCGCCCCAGCCAGGACAAGCGGGGCAAGGATAGGAACCCCGCCCGAATGATACTTTTCACCGAAGGCTTCGCCTTGTGGGGCATTTTTGATGAATCAACCGGCTTTGGTAAACGATCTCATGATTTTTGCGGGCAACGCGACCAGCAGGCTCGCCGACGATATCTCCACCTACCTGAAGCGCCCCCTGGGGGCGGCCATGATCAAGACCTTCTCCGACGGCGAAACCCGCGTGGAGATAGGCGAAAACGTGCGCGGCCAGGACGTGTTCGTGGTGCAGAGCACCTGCCCGCCGGTCAACGACAGCTTAATGGAGCTTCTCCTCATGCTGGACGCCCTGAAAAGGGCCTCGGCCAAGAGGATCACAGCCGTCATCCCGTACTACGGCTACTCCAGGCAGGACCGCAAGGTGAAGCCCAGGGTTCCCATTTCGGGAAAACTGGTGGCCGACCTTCTCACCGTGGCCGGGGCCCAGAGGATCATCACCACCGACCTTCATTCGGGCCAGATTCAGGGCTTTTTCAACATTCCGGTGGACAACCTCTTCGCGGCCCCGGTCTTTGTTCAGGACATTAGGGACCGCTTCGTGGGCAAGGACCTCGTCATAGTCTCCCCGGACGCAGGCGGAGTGGAGCGCGCCAGGGCCTACGCCAAGCGCCTGATGAGCGATCTGGCCATCATCTACAAGCGCCGCACGGACGCCAACAAGGCCGAGCTCATCAACGTCATAGGCGACGTTAAGGACAAGGTGGCCATTATCCTGGACGACATGGCCGACACCGCCGGAACCCTGAAGCTCGCCGCCAACGCATTAAAAAGCCGGGGGGCCCTGGAGGTCCACGGCTACGTGACGCACCCGGTGCTGTCTGGCCCGGCAATAAACAATATAATGGATTCGCCCATTTCCTCCTTCGTGGTCACGGACACCATTCCGCTTTCACAGCCCGCGAGGGACTGCGGAAAGATCAGGGCGATCACCATCGCCCCCCTGGTGGGGGAGGCCATAATAAGGAGCCACAACGGATTGTCCGTGAGCGGGCTGTTCGATTGAAGTTTTTCCCCTTGCATCCGGTAATCGTGTTTCGTCAAAACCGGGCGCAAGCCATCGAGTATAACGCAGGTCTCGTTTGAGCGGCCTGATCCGGCCTTACGGGACCGGCGCAAGATTCATCTTATATCAGAAAGGACCATTTCCTTGAAAACCATGAACCTCAATGCAAACCTGCGCGGCGAGAGGGGAAACAGCCCCTGCCGCGCCCTTCGGAGGGCCGGGCTCGTACCCGCCGTGCTCTATGGAAACGGCAAGACCCCCCTTGCTCTTTCTTTCGGACGCAAGGAATTCGAGGACCTCCTGAAGGAGTCCGAAGGCGATCAGTTCATCGTGAACTTGAACATCGCCGACGGCGCCTCCACCCAGCGTCCGGCCATCGTGAAGGAGCTCCAGAAGCACCCGCTTTCCAGGGCCTTCCTGCACGTGGATTTCTACGAGATCGACCTTGCAAAAAAGATCGAGATCAAGGTCCCGGTTACGGTCTACGGCAAGTGCAAGGGCGTGGAACTGGGCGGAATGATGAACATAACCCGCCGGGAGCTTTTGGTGAGCTGCCTTCCCGCAGATGTGCCGGCAGCCATCGAGATCGACGTCACGAACTTGGGCCTTGGCGAAGGCATCCGCCTTCTTGAAGTCGTTCTGCCCAAGGGCGTTGAATTCGTCGATACGAGCCGCAACTTCACGGTGGTGACCGTGGCGCATACCGAAGCCTCAGGCGCCAAGACCGAAGCGGCTGAAGCTGCGGTGGCGGCGGCTCCTGCCAAGGCGGCGGCTCCCGCCAAGGGCAAGGAAAAAGGCGGTAAGTAAGGCTTTTTGAGACAAATGGTCACTCGCCGCCGAAAACTGTTGGTGGGCCTGGGAAATCCCGGTTCCGAGTACCGGAACACCCGGCACAACGTGGGTTTCATGGTGGCGGATGCCTTTGCCGGAAAACACGGCATATCGCTTTCCGGTCGCAAGTTCGACGCCCTCTGGGGCAAGGGGATGGTGGATGGAACCGAGGTTCTGATCTCCATGCCCCAGACCTATATGAACTTGAGCGGCGCAAGCGTTTCGCGCATGGCCGATTTTTATCAAATAACGAGGGAAGACATCCTTGTGGTCCACGATGACATGGACCTTCCCTTTGGACGGATCCGAGTCAAGGAGAAAGGAGGGCATGCCGGACACAACGGACTGCGATCCATCATCTCGTGTCTTGGTGGAAGTGATTTCACGCGCCTCAGGGTGGGTATCGGAAGGCCGTCTCATTCAGCCACGGATCACGTTCTGGGGGGATTCAACCCGGATGAACGGGTCCTGATTGCCGATATTGTCCGGTTGGCAGTGGAAGCCGCCGAAGCCGTGGTTCTCGCGGGCCCGATTTTGGCCATGAACCGTTTCAACAACAGTGATGTTTCTGGAAAAGCCTTGGAATAGGGGACCTGAAAGTCAGGTTGAAACGCCTGATTCCGGGCGAAGGCCGGAAACGAAATCCAAAAAGCATGGGAGGAAAAGAAGAATGTTTGATATGTTATTGAAGGACATCCCCCTTACCTGCACCCTGGTGGGTGTTGCGGGCGTCATTTTCGCAATGACCCTCGCAGGCCTCATCAAGAGCGCACCGGCCGGTGACGAAAAAATGCAGGCCATCGCAGCAGCCATCAGCGAAGGCGCTCAGGCTTACCTGCGTCGCCAGCTCAAGAGCATGGCGGCCGTGGGCGTTATCATTTTCGCCATCCTGTTCTACGTAATGGGCTGGAAAGCCGCCATTGGCTTCGCCATCGGCGCAACCGCTTCCTTCATCGCCGGTTATGTCGGCATGAGCGTGTCGGTCGTCGCCAACGTGCGCGTGGCCGAATCCGCCAAAAAGGGCCTGTCGGCTGCTCTGTCCATGGCTTTCCGTGGCGGCGCTGTCACCGGTATGATCGTGGCTGGCCTTGGCCTCACCGCTGTCGCCGGTTACTACACCTTCCTGATCAAGATGGGCGGCGAGAACGCCATGCGCGAAGCCGTTGTGTCCCTGGTCGCTCTTGGCTTCGGCGGCAGCTTGATCTCCATTTTCGCACGTCTTGGCGGCGGTATCTTCACCAAGGGCGCGGACGTGGGCGCTGACCTCGTGGGCAAGGTCGAAGCCGGAATCCCCGAAGACGACCCCCGTAACCCTGCAGTCATCGCGGACAACGTGGGCGACAACGTCGGCGACTGCGCCGGTATGGCCGCCGACCTTTTCGAGACCTACTGCGTAACCGCAGTGGCCGCCATGCTTCTTGGCAACCTTCTGTTCCCCAAGTTTGAACTTGCCACCACCTTCCCGCTGGTCCTTGGCGCAATCTCCATCATAGCCTCCGCCATCGCGGTGTTCTTTGTCCGCCTGGGCAAGGGCGAGTACATCATGGGCGCTCTGTACAAGGGCATGTTCGGCGCTGCCATCCTGGCCGCCATCGCCTTCTACTTTGCAACCACAAGTCTTATGAAGAACATGCCGGAAGTCTCGGCCATGAATCTTTATTACTCCACCCTGGTGGGCCTTATCCTCACGGTGGCCATCGTCATCATCACCGAATATTACACCGGTAAGTACAAGCCCGTCATCACCGTCGCCAACGCATCCGTCACCGGCCACGGCACCAACATCATCGCGGGCTTGGGTCTTTCCATGCAGGCCACTGCGGCTCCCGTTATCACCATCTGCGTAGCCATCCTGGTTTCCCATCACCTGGCGGGCCTTTACGGCATAGCCATGGCCGCCATGTCCATGCTTTCCATGACCGGCATGGTCATCGCAATCGACGCTTACGGCCCCATCACCGACAACGCCGGCGGCATCGCCGAAATGGCCGGAATGGACGAGTCCGTACGCGCCATCACCGATCCTCTTGATGCGGTCGGCAACACCACCAAGGCAGTCACCAAGGGTTACGCCATCGGCTCCGCCGGTCTGGCCGCCCTGGTCCTTTTCGCCTCCTACACCCAGGAGTTCATCCTCCAGGGCAACGGCGAAGCCATCAAGTTTGACCTTGGCGACGTGAACGTCATTATCGGCCTTTTCATCGGCGGCCTTCTGCCCTACCTGTTCGCATCCATGGCCATGATGGCCGTTGGTCGCGCAGGCGGCGCAGTCGTCGAGGAAGTCCGCCGCCAATTCCGGGAAATCCCCGGAATCATGGAAGGCACCGGCAAGCCTGATTACGCAGCCTGCGTGGACATCGTCACCGCCTTTGCCCTCAAAGAGATGATGATTCCCGCCCTTCTGCCCGTGCTCGCACCCATCGCGGTGGGTCTCCTTCTCGGCAAGGTCGCCTTGGGCGGCTTGCTGGTCGGTTCCATCGTCACCGGTCTTTTCGTGGCCATCTCCATGACCACGGGCGGCGCGGCATGGGACAACGCCAAAAAGTACATTGAAGACGGACATCTTGGCGGCAAGGGCAGCGACGCCCACAAAGCGGCCGTCACCGGCGACACCGTAGGCGACCCCTACAAGGACACCGCCGGCCCCGCCGTCAACCCCATGATCAAGATTCTGAACGTCGTGGCTCTTCTGATGGTGCCTGTCCTCAGCAAGTAGTCCTTTGGTTTCTGAATTGCTGAAAAATGAAGGGGCCGGGACGAAAGTCCCGGCCCTTTATTTTTGCTGATTTCTATATCCATCGGTACACGGTTATTTCCCTTTTTGCTTAAAGGCAAATCGCCCGTAAAAATTTTGCGGCAATAACTATCTGTTTTTTATATTATAAAATTGTCGTTGCTTGAAAATGTGAAATATGTTAAAAGATAAGACTCGGAGATGCCTTACGGCATGTTTTCGAAAACGTCAGATCGGGGATTCCCGGTTGGAATAGGCGGGCGAGGTTCCCAAAATCGCATTTTTTAGCTTTAGGGTCAAACAATTTGAGGAATCCGGCCGATGGGATACAAGGTGAGTGACATGAGTAAGGAAAGCGCCCAGAAAAAAATGCCCTTTGGTGATCTCTGCGAATCGCGGGATTTCACCGTGGGCGATCTCGCCGTTTACCCGGCCCACGGGGTCGGTCGCATAGAAGCGGTGGAGTCCAGGAGCATCGGCGGTGACAAGCAGAACTTCTACATCATGAGAATCCTCGAAAACAACATGGTGATCATGATCCCCACCCGGAACGTTTCCTCCGTGGGCTTAAGGGAACTCATCGCAGCCGACGCCGTGCAGAACATCTACGACATCCTGGGCGAGAAGGACAACGGCCAGGACAACCAGACCTGGAACCGGCGCTACCGCGACTACATGGAAAAGATCAAGACCGGAAGCCTCTATGAGGTGGCCGGGGTTTTCCGGGACCTGTACCTGTTGAAGAGCACCAAAGACCTCTCCTTCGGGGAAAGAAAACTTCTGGACACTGCCCAGACACTTCTTCTGAAGGAGTTGTCCATCGCCAAAAGCACCAGCGAGGACGTGATTTTATCCGAAATCGAGTCGCTTCTGGTGAACTGAAAAAAGGTTTTGATCCGTCTTGTCAAAAAGGGGAAGCAGCCCTCGCACGGGCGGTTTCCCCTTTTATGCGTAAGGCATCCGGGCTTTTTTTTGCTCCTTCTCCAACAGGGTTTTAAGGAAAACATGCCCGACAATGCCGCTCAAATCTTCACCGTTACGCAGGAGCTTGACGGCCTGCGCCTGGACGCGGCCATGGCCGCAGCCTGCCCGGAAATTTCCCGAAGCACGGCCCTCCGCCTCATAGGGGAGGGGCTGGTCAGGATTGATGGCCAAGCCGCCGGAAAGCCCTCCCGAAAAATGATCGGGGGCGAAACCGTCGAATTTTTCGTCCCCCCGCCTGTCCCGTCGGAAGTCATGCCCGAAGATATAGCCTTGGAGGTTCTGTACGAGGATTCCCACATAATCGTGATCGCAAAGCCAGCGGGGATGGTGGTGCATCCGGCTCCCGGACATTCAGGGGGCACCCTCGTAAACGCGCTTCTCCACCACTGCACGGACCTTTCGGGAATAGGCGGAACGGCCCGGCCCGGCATAGTCCACCGCCTGGACATGGACACTTCGGGGGTTCTGGTGGCGGCCAAAACCGACGCGGCCCACCTGTCCCTCGCCAGCCAGTTCGCCTTGCGGCAGACTAAAAAGATTTACCTTGCCCTGGTTACGGGGATACCGGGGGAAAAACGGGGCGTGGTGAATTTCCCCGTGGGGCGGCACCCGGTCGACCGCAAAAAAATGGCCATAACGTCCGTTCGCGGGCGGGCGGCGGAGAGCCGCTGGGAGGTGCTGGAGCGGTTTGAAAACGCGGCGCTGCTTGCGGTGGACATAAAGACCGGGCGCACCCACCAGATACGGGTCCACATGGCCTCCATCCATCATCCCGTCCTGGGCGACCCGATATACGGGCCGGGGGCCAAGACTTCGACAGGAGCCAAAATCAAGGTTTCGGGCAGCCGGAAAACCCAGGAGCCGGGAAAGCCGACTCCCTCCCGGCAAATGCTCCACGCCTGGAAACTTTCCCTCACCCACCCCATTACGGGCGAGGCCATGAACTTTATCGCCCCCATGCCCAAGGACATGGAAGATATGCTGGCCGCCTTGCGCGAGCCCGTTGAAAGTCAAAAGGAAGGGGTGACCCGATGAACGGCGAGGTGTCGGCCTGCCTTGGCGCCACGGACATAATCCGGCTTGGCGGTGCGGAGCTTGAGGGTTTCGTGGCGCAGGCGGTGAAGGGCGCGGAAGGATTGGAGGAAAAGGCCAAGGCCCTTTTTCTGGCGGTTCGGGACGGCATCATCTACGACCCCTTCGTGCCCTCGTTTTCGCCGGAAAACTACTACCCCGAAAACATCATTAAGGCCGGACGCGGCTACTGCGTAATGAAGGCCGTCCTTTTGTGCACGGCCCTGCGAAAAGCTGGGATTCCGGCGCGGCTTGGGTTCGCCGACCTTCGCATCCACACCACCACAAAGGAAATGCGGGAAATGCTGGGCTGCGACATCTTCGCTTGGCACGGATTCACCGAGGTTTTCCTTGACGGCGAATGGCGGAAGGCCACGCCCTCGTTCCACGCCGATCTTTGCAGGAAAAGAAACATCTCCCCCCTTGTTTTCGACGCGAAATCACACTCAATTTTCCCGCCCCTCGACCTTTCGGGAAAGTCCTTCGCAAGCTACATCCGCTATATAGGCTCGTTCACGGACCTGCCCCTCGACCTTATAATGAAAGGCTGGCGGAAGGTTTACACGGATGAAAGAGTCGATATGTGGATGGATGTTTTCAGGGCGGGCGCTAATCCACCCTCACCATGAACCGGACCTGGAAGCTGGACGACGGATTGAACACGCCCTTGGGGTTTATTAACAGCCCGGTGACGTTGTCGTCGCAGCCGCTTGCCGGGTCAATGGAAGGATGGTAGCCCCATCCGCCCGGCCCCTGGAAGTCCAGGTCGTCCGTGTCGCTTGAAAGCCCCGAAAAGGAGAGGGCAAGCCCGCTGCCGGGACCGGTGAAGCTCACCGGTCCCGAAGGGGAGCCGCCGATGTCGTCAACGTAGAGGCCGGTGTTGGCGGGGATGGGGTCGGTTATCGAAACGGTGCCTGTGTCCGCGCCTCCGTAGCCCGTGTTGGTGACGGTGATGGTGTAGGCCACAAGAGCGCCGGGGATGGCCTTGGGGTTGGCCCCTCCCGTGGGGTCGCTGGCGACGTAGGACGTCTTGGCCACAACAAGATGCGGCAGGCCCATGTCGAAGGTTACGATTTCAACGTCGTTCACAGTGCCTTCAAAGCCCTCCCAGGTTCTGACCCTCGCGGTCCATGTCCCTTCGGGCGAGGCTGGCAGAACGTAGGCGTACTCGTAGGTCCTGGTTCCGGCAGCCGCATTCGTCGCAACGATGGTCATCGATGCGTTCGATACGCGGGTGTTGTTGTTGGCATCGACGATATCGACGTAGGCACCTGTGATGTCGGACGATCCGAATGGGTCGGCGGCCGTGGCCCTCACGTAAACCGTGGAACCGGGCGAAAACCAGCCGGGAGTCGTTCCACCCGAATACGCCGCATTGTAAGCGCCGATGGCGGAAATTGTTATGACGTTGGACGCAGTGAGCGCCACCCGTGAGCCGGTGAGCCCTGTGTTGGGGGTGACTATGACGTTTCTGGTGCCGGTCCCGGTGGTGTTGTTGGTGACCGTGAGCACGAACTGGGTGCCGGGCGCAAGGGTCTGGTTCGATCCCAGGGTGAAGTTGAACGCCCTTACGGTTGGCGTGGTGGTGAGGGCGTAGGAGGTCGGCCCAAGGGTCCCTATGTTCAGAACCGTTCCGCCCGTTGTGCGGAGGGTCACGGTCATGGTCCTGTTGGCGGCGGCGTTGCTCGAAAGGTAAAGATAGACCGGGATGGTTCCCGCAGTAAGGGTCAGGCTTCCGGTGGTTGCCGGAAGTGTCCAGCTCGCCGTGCCACCCCCCTTGGTGAGGGTGGTGGCTCCGGGAGCGGTGGTGTTGGGAGCGCGTGAAAGGGCGTTTCCCGCCGCGAGATAAAGGGGCTTGTTGCCTGAGCCCGCGCCTATGACCGTTGTGGGGTCGGAGTCGGAATTGTTTGCCGGAACAAGATCATCGGTGGTTGAGGCTGCGGAAGCCGTGTTGGTGACGGACGGAACCGCCGTCGCGCCCACAAGCACGCTCACCGTTATGGGTGGCAGGGTGGCCCCCGCCGTGGCCGGGCCGGACCAGGTCCAGGTTACGGTGGGCAGGGCCGAGGTGTTCACGGTCCAGCCGGAACCGGTGCTCGACTGGTAAGTGAGCCCGGTTGGGATGGTGTCCGTCACCACAGGGGCCGCCGCGTCGTGGGGGCCGTTGTTGGTCACAACGATTTCGTAGGATTCCGTGTTTCCAACCGTGAAGTAGTCCACGTGGTTTTTTTCGATGGAAAGGTCCGCTATTGGCCGCACGGTGAGCTGGGTTTGGCACGACCCTGACTGCATGGGGAAATTGGGGCCTGAGACTGTAAATGTATTACAATAATTTCCGGCAGTTACCGGCGCGGTATTTTGAAAAAAAAGGGACTGGGTCGTACCCGGCTGGACCGAGTAACCGTTCATGTTCCAGGTAAGCACCTGGCCGGAAATCCCCGGATTGGCGGTTGTGATCCCGGTGGTGGAGCCGTTTACGTAGGTAAAGCCTGCGGGCATCGTGTCCGTAACCTGGCTGACCCAGATTGTGGAAGTGCCGTTGTTGGTGATCCGAATTTCATAGGTTACGTTACCCGTGGCGGGAATGCTTGTGGGCGAAACGGGTTTAACAACCGATACCGTCGGCGTGGACGGCAGCATGGACTGAAGGTTGACCATGCCGCCGGTGGAAGCCACGAACCCCCACCACACAACGGTGTTGCCGCCCAAGAGGTTGGTGATGAAGTCGCGGTTGTATGTGATTCTGAGCGACCCGTCGAAATAGATCAGCATGGTGCGCGTGGACGCTGTCCATACCACGCGAAAGGAATGAGTGGCCCCGTCCTCGATGTTTGCCCCGTCCGCGCGGGCGTTTACCGCAGCGGCCCCGTTATGGTTGGGCGCGTAGGGCGTCCCGGTTGCGATGAACTCGTTCACGCCTATATGGTCGGCGGCTGGGTCGCCCTGGACGGTGTTTTGGTAGGTGTCCATCTCGATGCCGATGCCCGGGCGGATGCTGTGCTCGCCCACCCACTGGCCGCCGTCGAGAGAATCACCCACGGCGCTCGATCCCCGCGAGTCCCGGTGCAGCATGAAGGTGATGCCGTCCGCCCCCCCATCGTTTGCGCCTGAGGAAAACCTCATCGTGTAGGTTACGTCGAAATCCCTGGCCAGGTCGATCTGGGAATCGAACCAGGCCGCGCCGGTCAGATCTCCCGCCGGTTGGGTGAGTTCCACCACAGAGCCGTTCATAAGGGCGTTGCCCTGCAAGACCCAGGCTGCGTGGGCCTTTCCTGGAAAAAGGGCAAGGCAGAGCGCGGCCATGACCAAAAGGCCCGGAATCAGCCCGAAAGCCCGCGCCTTGTTTTTACCCTGTTTCAGCGCCATGTGGTCTTGATCCTTTTTCATAAAACGCCCACTGCTTTTATAGGCCGTTTCACAGCTCGCTCACAACAGGCTGACCAAAAACTATGAAATGCAAGGAACGCGAACAGTGCGGGGAGAAATAGTACTTTTCGTACATGCCGACCCGCGCTGTGAAGCGTGACACAGCAGTTCGCGTTTTTGGTCAGCCTGTCAGAATTCCGAAAACAGCTTCACCAACTCCTTGGCCGTCTGCTGGTCGAACTTGATCCTGCACTGGATGTACGGCCCTTGGGCGGTGAACCCGGCTGAGGAGAAGTCCTCATCCTCAAAGCCTGCGAAATTGTAGCCCACGCTCACCCACACGTTGTCCATCAGGGTGGTTCCCACGCTGGGGCCAATGGTGTATTCATAAAGGCCCGCGTTCCAGCCGTGGAGGATGCCGCCCGAAAAGCCCACGTCCCACTTTTCCGTTATGTCGTACCGGGCCGAGATTCCTATAAAATCCGTGAAGCCGCTGTAGCGGTCGCCGGAAAAACCGGCAAGCACGTATTTCGCGCCGTATTTTACATCCATCTGGGTTTTTGGCCCAAGCAGGAAGTTGAAATTGGCGTTGTTCACGATTCTGTGGTTTTCGGTGGATTGGCCGGAGCCCGCCTCATCCTCCCATATAAGGTCCAGCCTATCCAGTATGATGAGCTTTGCGCCTTCCGGCCGCCACACGAAACCGAAGCGCAGGTCGGCGCTGCTGTTGCCGTTTCCGTCCGCGCGGTCGGTGTCGAAATATTTGAGGCCCGCCGAAAAACCCGCGCCTTCCACCGGCTCGCCGTAGAAGCCGAGGCTAACGCCCCACTTGTCTTCGGAATCGCTTGTGCGGTACTCGATTCTGGATGTGGTGCTCCACAGTTTTGAGCTTTTTGCGGCTCCCGCCGAAAATGCCGTGAAATCCTCCTGGTCCGTTGACGCGGAAGACGGAAAGGACGCCGGCTGCGCGGTGGCAGCGGCCCCGCCGCCACTCATGGTGCTGCCCTGCTCGAAGGAGAAATCGAGCTTTACCCCCGGAAGCGGGCTGACGCTCTGGCCAAGGCCCAGGATGGCGAAAAGCATAGCTCCGCTTTCCCTGTACCTGTTTTCCAGGGCGGTCTCCACCTTGCCGCCGGTCCAGGGGGTGCTTTTTACCCCCATGCGGGTCCGCTGAGTGTCATCGTCGTCGGTGGTTGACAATTCCTGCTCAGCGAAAAGCGTGGCCGAGCGGAAAAGCCTGTAATCCACGCCCAGTATGGTGCGGGTGGGGAAGTCCGCGTTGCCGCTTTCGCCGGTCATGTTCTGCTCGTGGTCGAGCCGCAGCCGCAGCCGGTCCGCCCAGAGGTTGGCCGAAGCCCCCAAAAGGGCCTGCTGGACCGTGGTTTCGCTGCCGTCGGACATTTCGTCACGGGCCAGGCGGTAGCCCGCCGATATGGCCCCGCTTCCCAGCGAGTACCGCGCCTTTGCCTCGGCCACGTCGCGCACGGCGTCGGTTTCGAGATTCGTCTGGCGATAGGCCAAGCCTTCCAGGTCGAGCGCCTGGCCCGCCCTGTACCGGGCATCTGCGCCGATTTTTCTGGTGGAGGCCTCGCTCACGCTCTGCTGGCCAAGGCCGAAATCCACCCCATGCTCGCGCGCGTAGACCTCTGCGGTCAGCCGCTCGCCCTTGTGGCTGATCTCCAAGAGGGAGGCCGCGCCGGATGCTTCGCCTTCCCCTTCGTCCTTGCGAGTGGCGGCTGTTTCGGCCTTGAGGGTGGTCTTCCTGCCGATGGCCACGGTGAGGTCAAGGCCGCCCAGGTCGCCTTCGAGGTTTCCCGATGACTCGTGAACCGCCGTGACGCCCGCCTCCACCCGGCCCCCCAGGCCCTTCACCGCCGCCCTGCCGCCGTAGGAAAAGTCCCTCTGGGTACCGGTTGTCTCGTATTCCACCACTATATAGACCGGGTTCATGCCTTCGTCGCGGCTGTTTACCGGCTCCTTGAACCAGATGGCCCCGGTGTCGTAATCGATGGTGTAGTCGCTGTCCCGTGAAAGGCGGGCGGTGGAGACGGTTTTTTCGCTTCGCAGCCTGTCGCGCACTTCAATGGAGACTGTTTCGGAATGCTCCACGATGCCTGTTTGGGACAGGTGATAAAGGCCGGAGGTGCCGTCGCCCGGAATTTCGTCTTTTGCGTAATTCTGGCCCGTGCGGGTGGCGAAGGCCGAAACCTCCAACCGCTCGCCCGCGTAGCGCACCTGGGCCCCGGTGGCCTTTCTGGAGTAGCGGGAAAGCTCGGTGACGGAAAGGCCCGTGTCGAAATCGCCGTACAGAAAATAGAACCTGTCGCGTTCGATGCGGATGAAGAGCTTTTCCCGGCTTGGGGCGGCCTGGCCGGAAACTGAGGCGTCGCCGTAAACGGTGTAATATTCGTCCGGGTCGACCTGGCCGAAAAGGGCGGCTTGGGCGTCGTCCTCGCCGTCCCTGCCCGAATCGTAGGCCAGGGTAAGGAGCCAGCTTCCCTTTACCCTGCCTTTTGCGAAGAAGGCCAGTCGCCCGTCACTGTAGAAATCCTCCTTGGCGTAGCTGTCCGAAAGGTTCTCCACGTTGCCGGAAACCGCGCTCCAGCCCGCCGTGCCCTCCGCAAGGCCCACCAGTATCCACTCGCGGGATTCGGGAAGAATCCAGGCCCTGGCCTCCACCTCGCCAGTGGAGAACGGAAAGCGCACCACCGCCTCGCCGGGCCTGGAGGTTTCGGCAATCTTTATAAGGGCCACTCCGCCCTCGCCCACGGTGTAGACGGCGCGCTTTTCGTCGGTGCGGGCAAGGGGGTCCTGGTCGGCGGCCTTGGCGTCCTCCCAGGCGGCGTAAGGCTCATCCACGGAAAAGGTTCCCACCACGCCAAGGCGGGCCGGGTAGCCGTCCTTGTCCGCAAGGGCGAAGGCAAGGACCACCGGGTTGCGCCCGTCGGCTGAAAGAACGCTTTTTTCCGGCAGAAAGCGGGCTGACACGGGCGGGCTGGAATAATGGATAACCCGGCTGATGCGGCCAGTTTCCGCGCCCGCTTCGTCGTAGGTCACCGCATCAAGGACGTTGTCACCCTCGATGAGGGGCACGCCGCCCCAGGAGCTTAAAAAGACGGTCTGGTCCTGGTTCTTGAAAGTGCCCTCGAAGTTGGCCCTGTCAACAGGAGCGCCGTTCACGAAAAGCTCGATCTTTTCAGCCGGTCCGTGCTTGATGGCCGCCTTCATGCTGGGAATGGGCGGAAGATATCCCTCGCGGGGCAGCACGAACTCGAAACCCGGTTCCGCCCCCGCCAGCCACGCTGGGTCAAGGGATTGCTCTGCGGATTCCCCGGAGCCCCCGGTTTCTTCCGAAGACACGGCGGGAGGCTGTTTCACACCCGCCGAGGCCCTGTTGGTGAGTGAGTCGCCGGGTTTTTCCAGCGAAAGCGCCACCGGCAGGCTTACCTTTTTGGCGTCTCCGGGTGGGTCGAAAACAGCCAGGGTCTTGACCTCCATCGAGCCGTCCGGCGAGGGGAGCTTGGCCAGGAAGGTTATCGAGCGGGTCCAGTCCCCGGAATACGCCCCAAGCCGCCACGTCAAGATGTTGCCCGTCACCGTGGGCTCTTCCATGCCTTCTTTCGGTATGTATTGCGCCCCTTCGGGCAGCACGGCCATAACCGAGAGGTTCTTTACGTGGGCGGCCCTGCCTGTGATGCAGACGGCCCAGCCCGTGGAATCGTTGCCGCGCTTGCCGGAGAGTATGACGCCCACTTCTCCCTGGGGCTCCGGTTTTTTGGCGAGGTTGAAATCCGCCCGCCAGAGGGAGCCTCTGGCCAAGTCCGCGAACCGGGAAAATGATCGGCCAGCAAGGCTTGTATCGCCCTTGCAGGGCACCGGTTCCAGGTCTTTGGGAAGGCTTGCAAGGTCCATCTGGACCACGTGGACGCCGGGTTTCACGCCCTCGAAATGGAAGAGGCCAAGTTTATCTGTCACCGAAAAGGAGCCGTCCTCCAGAAAGACCCGCACGCCGGAAACGCCTTCGCCCCTGGCCTCCCCGTCCTTTCCGCAGGAGTCCTTCGCCACCCGTCCCACTATGAAGGCGGCGTCCCTGAAAAAGGCGTCCTTCACCAGGACCCCTGCCACGGCCTTGTTCGATGCCGCGTTTTTGCCGGTGGCGACGGCTGCGTTGTAGGCCATTCCGGGCCTGGCCCCTGCCGAGACCTCCACCACGTAGAAGATTTCCGTGGCGGCCCCCGAAGCCAGATCGGGAAGGGGAACGTAGAGGGTGCGGCCATCCTTGGACACCCCAGGGTCTGCGGCCTTCTTGCCGTCGATTTTAAGGCTGCCCTTTTTGTACCGGAAACCCAGGGGAAGCCTGTCGGAAAGAACGGCTGAACCCAGGGCAGCCTTGCCGCCGTTTGAAAGGCTTAAGGTGAAGGACAGGAAATCGCCCACCGAGGCCGTGTCCTCGCTTGCCGTCTTGGTGAGGAAAATTCCTCCGGACTTGGGGTCCACCGGAAGGTCCAGGCGCAGGGCCGGGCCGGGGCTCACAGTGAAGACCTCGCCCCTTGAGCCGTTCACTATGGCAAAGGGCGCGCCGGAGAGTTTTTGCAGGTTTTCGGCGGACACCACGCTTGGGGCCGTATAACCTTCGGGCGGGGTCACGATAAGGCTGTAGCGTCCGGGCGGGACAAAGGGGTAACGGTAACCGCCTGACGGGAAATCATAAGCCCGGCCTGACGAATCCCTGACCGACCCGCCGGAAACCACGGTGGCCGGGAAGGTGGAAACCCCGTCGTCGCCGTAAACTGCCGCCTCGTGGCCGGTGTCGGCGTTCATCAGGGTAACCGTGGCTCCGTCAACGGGCTGGCCCGTGGCCGAATCGAACACCGCGCCGTAGGGGTCCACAAGGCTTGCAGCAGAGGCGGTGTCGCTTCCGTCAACCGGGTCGTTGTAGGTGGCGGTGATTACGCTGTCTGTCTTGACGGTCAGGAATCCGTTGCCCGGCGTGGAGAAAGCCGTTGAAACGCTTTGGATGTATCCCGCGAAAATC
Organism: Deltaproteobacteria bacterium; assembly: GCA_016235345.1. Taxonomy (NCBI): domain Bacteria; kingdom Pseudomonadati; phylum Myxococcota; class Myxococcia; species Deltaproteobacteria bacterium. Next base: position 209,762 of record JACRLG010000023.1, read on the forward strand.
CCGGTGTCCGGGCCGGTTTCCGTAAGGCTCAGGACCTCGGTGTCTCCGTTTGAAACCACGGTTACGATCACCGTCTGGGCGGTATCGGGGTCGGTGTTCTGATCCTGGTCGGAAACCATTATGAACAATGGCTCGCCAGCGTGACAGATGCAAGGGTTGTCGGCGCAAAGCGGGATGGGATTTGAAAGATCGATGGCCTCGGTTTTTCCCGCAGGCATGGGCGGGGCAAGGGCCGAAAAGGGGCCGCCCGCATTGACGCTCCCGCCGAAGGTCACGCGAACCATGACCGGCTCGCTTTGGGCGGTGTTCGGGGCGTAGTGCAAAAACCTGATGGAGGACGCCGTGCGGGCCGCCACCATCACTATGGTGTTGGTGTTGGAGAATTTTTCCGTTTCAACGCCGTTAACGAAATAGGTGGCCCTGGCCGTGTTGGTTATTACGGTTCCGGCGGGCAGGGCAAGGGCGCTTCCCGCGAAAACGGAAAGGGCTGTGAAGGCGGCAAGCAGCCAGACAAGGGCGCTTGCCGCCTTCACGGGGAAAAAGTGGGCAGAGCGGTAGCGTGGGCGCAAATCGGGCGCAAAAACCCGATTTTTCCCCAACAGCCCCGCCGCTATGCCGACTCTTCGTTTCACCGGTTGAATCTTTCCCTCTTACTGCACTTCAACCATGAATGTCACCGTGGCGGTCTGGCCCGAAGCCACCGTTATGCCGGTTACGGTTACGGTGTTTGCGGTTGTCACTCCGAAATCACCCTCGTCGTCGCTTCCAGCGTTGGTCAGGGCCGTTGCGGCTCCACCGTAAAGGTTGGGGGCGGTGACCTCTATACCCTGGGCAGCGCCGTAGCCGTCGGTGTAGAAGGCAAGGGTTCCGTTGCCGATTTCCGTCGCCAGGCTGTCGGAAACCACCACGTTGGTGGCCGAGGCTGCGCCGGTGTTGGCGATGGACACGGTGTACTCAACCCGCGCGCCTGGGATGGCCTTGGGATTGGCCGCGAGATTGATGGGGTCCCAGACAACGGCGGAGGTCTTGGTGATGGTGAGAAGCGCCGTCACGACCTGGTAGGCGTCGGGAGCGGAATGGATGCCGTCGTGGAGATTGTCGTTGGGGCCGTCCGCGTCCGCGAACACTGTCTGCACGGTGCCCGGAACATCGGGGTTGGTCGCGTCGTCGGTGGCGATGGCCGCGCCCTGGACTCCCACGCCTCCGCCCACCGCTACCTGGGCCACGAGGTCAATGGCCGAAACGTCGTCGTTGACCCTGGCAAGGGAGATGTCGCTCACCACGTAAACCGTGCGGGTGCTGGAAGCGCCGGTGCTGACCAGCTCGTCGATGTAGGTGGCGGTGTCCTGGGCAGCCTGGAAACCGGGGGTGGCCCCGCTTTCAGCGAAGATTCTCACGTTGCCAGCGTTGAAGTTATCCGTAAGGGCGAAGGGTTCGTGGCCGGCGGCGTCCAGGGTGGAGAGAAGAACGTCCTGGGTGGCGTTACCTGTGTTGGTGACCGTGTAGGTGAGCACCTGGTTGACCGAGCCGGGGGTGACCTGCACTGCGGCCACGTCCGTTGCTGCCACGGTGAGGTTTAGCTTGGTGTCCACCAGAAAGGTTGTGTTGGTTCCGTTGCCCGCGCCTGCGGTGGCGTTGCCCGTTGGCGAGCTTTCGATGGCGGTCTGGCCTATGCCTCCCACCGCGTAATTTACGGTTGCCCGGTTCGCCACGCTGGTTCCCGAAGGGGTGCCCACGGCGTAAGCGCTGGTTGCGAAGACGGCGATGAGAAATATGGCCGTTGCCATAGCCATCAATTTTCTTGTCTGCATGATTCCTTCTCCTTTGATTCCGAAGGGGGGGTGTCCCCCGTTTAAACCGAACCGGGCGAACGTCCGGCCCGATAGCTTTGCGGACGTTCGCTCAATTCACCGGTATGCTGAACTTTCCTACTTGAGCTTTGCCTTAAAGCTCACCCTGCCCTTTTCGCCGGGCCTGACGGCTTTTTTGAGGGTCCAGCGGACGCCCGTGTAATCTTCGGGCATCGCGGGACGATAGGTTCCGTCGGCCTTTTTGACCCTAAGGTCCTTTTCCGGGTGATAGGTCTTTCCGCCGTCCACCGAAAAGGTGATGGAAGTGTCCCTGCCTTCTGCGCTTCCCGGAACGTAGATCATGTGTTCCGGCACCGGGTTGTCGAGGACCACCTTTTCGGCGGGTTTGTCGCTCACGTGCCTGAAGGACACCGAGTAGATTATCTCGTCGCCGGGTATAACCTTTTCGGCGGCAACGAGCTTCTTCACGGCCTTGCCGGAAGCGTCCGTCACCACAACTTCCTTTTCAGCCAGGGAGGTGAGTTCAATGGCTCCCCTGGTTTCGGCAAAGGCTGAAAAAGCGGAAATGGCCAGAAAGCTTATTGCGAAAAACGCTATGATGCTTTTTCTCATGGCTTGTTACTCCTTACTGGAGCGTCACCTTGAAGGTGATGTTCTGCTGGGGGGAGGCCGAGGTGAGGTTGCCTAACTCGACGGTAACCACGCCGGGGGTGGTTGCGCCCACGTCGCCCGCGTCCGCGTCGTTGCCGTCGGTGAGCGGATTCACGTTGAGCGTAAGGGTTCCCGCGTTGTAGCTGGTGCCTGCGGGGATGGAGTCGGTTATCTTCATGTTGGCCGCCGTCCCGCTTCCCGCCACGACGACGGAGATGGTGTAGGTGACCACCGCGCCGGGTACGGGCTGGTTGCCGCTGAAGGGATCGAGGATGGAGGAAGTCTTGGTGATGGTCACCACCACGTTGGACACCACGTAGGTTCCGAGCTTGGCGTCATCGCCTCCTGTGGAGCCCACCACTGCGTCGGTTCCGCCTTCGCCCGCGCCAGCCACAACGGTTCCGGGAGCGCCGGTGCCGGTCTTGGATGCGGCGGTGAGGCGGGTGTTGCCAAGGTTACCGTCTGCAAGGCCCAAGGGGATGTTGTTTAGAACCAGGATGCGGATGGAGCCGTTGGCGGCGATAACGGGATCGTTCACACCGGGTATGTACTGGGTGTCTACGCCTGCGTTATAGGCTCCGTTGCCGTTGGTGTCGAAGTAGAGGTCGAGGAGCGACGGGTCGAAATTGTCGCCGCCGATACCTGCGGAAAGACCCGCCAGGGTATAGGAGTCAGAGCCGTTACCGGTGTTGGTTACGGTGAAGTAGAGGGCCTTGTTGGCGTCGCCCGGCTGCACCACCACGTTTGCGGCATCCTGCCAGGTGACCGTCACGTTTAAAATTTCGGCCACTATGATGGTGCTGACGTTGGAGTTCTGGCTCACTGTCTGGGTGCCCACCTCGAAGGTGGCTGTGGCCACGTTGTTGATGGGGGTTCCGGCGGGGGTGCCGATGGCCATTGCCTGGCCGGCGAAGACTGCGAGGATGATGGCTGCTGCGATGAGGATTCTTGATTTTTGCATTTCGCTCTTCCTTTTCTTGTGGTTGTTGCGGCTTGTGAAGCTCTGTTCTTCCAGTGTTGCTGCTGACCCGAAAGCCTCCTTTCCCTGTGCGGGCCTATGGCGCTCTTGCCTCTCTTTGTCCTTTCATGACGAATGCTCCTTTTGGTGTTGATGTTGAAAAACAGGTCCGCCTCTTTTCCGCCAATGCCTATGTTGCCTGTACTCGTACCGGTTAAGGGGAATGAGTTCTTCACGGTCGTCTCTTCCCCGGTGTCTTCATACCTGTTATTTTTTGATCAAAATTTATTGTTTCATCATGAAAAGTATGATAAAAGAGAAGTAATTATATGAATACCATTTCCTTCCCGAATGCCTCGCCTGGGAATGGATATATGGCCCACTGAATAATAATCATTTTCATATTCAATTCATATATTGGATTATTATGTAGAAAATATTTAGAAAAACTAGCTGTTTCTCTCTTATGAAACAATCGGTAACAGAATTGATGTGCTTATGGCCCTTTTTTTAAGCAATACTTTAGAATGACGGGCTTATCATACCCGCCAGGGGCAAAAATATCAGGTAGGCTAGGCGGACGGGCTGATTGCATGGGTGGCGGCGGCGGGCATTGGGGAAAAATTTTGCGGAGATGCTTTTACGGATGTTTCGGGGCGGTGATATCGGGGCCTGGATTTTGGGGCAAGGGCGGCCTGAAACAAAAAAAAGGGGTCGGCGGCCATGTGGATGGCTGCCGACCCCTGAATTTTTGACGGGAAAATACCCTTCTGACTACTGCCAGAGAAAGACCTTGCGCCAGCCATTGATGAGGGCCCCGGCCTTTCAGAAGTCCGGGGCCTTTTTGACCAAGCGGCGGGCTTTAACCCGGCTGTTTCAGATTCCGCTCACAAGCACCATGATGAGCACCGCGCTTCCTACCAGGTAAAACGTGGTCCAGTAGTAGCTTGGCTTTTTCTCGTCATCATCCTCTCCTGCCCTCATCTGGGCGAGGTTTTGAACCTGGTCGGCCCCGGCCCGGTCCTGGGCCGCGATTTCACCGGCGTTTGACGCTTCCTGGGAAATGACTTCGCCCGCAGCCTGGCCTTTTTCAATGACGGTGGCCGCGTCGGAGGCCCTTTTCACCACCTCGGCGCTGGAAGCCGCCGGAACGGACCCGGCCAGGAGGATGGCGCATAATACTATGCTGATTATCCTTAAAATGCTTTTCCCCGTTTTCATTGATCCTCCCCCGGTTGATAGGTTGCTGAAAAACTGAGCCGGACGGTTTACGGCATAGATGCCCGAAGTTCCTGGCCCGGCATGTCGATCATTTGCCTTGGCCCTGGGGCACTGCCAGAAGCGCGAAATTGGCCGCCTTGCGCCACCTGTCGGCGAAATCCTCCGAATCGAGCCAGACCCGGCCATGCGCGGGATCGTTTAAAATGATCCGGCTCCTGTCCTTGGAATAGCCCACCGCCACCGCAAAGTGCCGCCGCCCTTCCTCGCCCATCATGACTATTACGGGGCGGGTGGCGGAAAGATGCCCGAAAAGGTCGTCGATGCGCGATGAATACACCCTTGCGGAATACCCCACCGAAGCCGCCACCCCGCAAAGTTCCTCGCCGGAAAAACCCTCCCTTGGGCAGGGGGAGGCCAGAAGGGCGGAAACGGCCTCCGGGGAAAGCCCCCAGTAGGCCATGACCATTCCCAGGCAGGCGCTTCCGCAGCACGGCCCCTTTTCCTGCAGTCGCACCGGCACGTCCAATATATAGGTTTCGCCGCCTTTTTCGTACTCCGCCGAAACCTGGTTGTGCACCGCCCTGGTGGCGCAGGACGTGAAGATGAAACAGAAACACAAGACCGTGAATATGGATTTTTTCACTTTTTGGCTCCGCGCATGATTGATATGGGCTCACAATAGGTTGAAACACATGCTTATGTCAACACGGGACAGTTTGTTCAGAGCCTGAAATTCGGGTTTTCACCTTGACGCCGGGCCCTCGCAATGCCAGAATACGTCAAAAAGGGGGAGCGACCATGAATATTCTCGACTTGTTCATGCTGGGCCTTTTGGGCTGGGGTCTCGTGCGCGGCTATTTCCGGGGCATCATAAGCGAAACGTCTTCGATTCTGGGCGTTGTGGCGGGTTTTTGGGCCGCCCGGCACTGGTACGTGGGCATGGCCTCCGGCCTGGCCGGATGGGTGAAAAACCCCGAATCGGCCTGGGTCACCCACCCGCATTACCCCAAGATCGTGGCGTTTCTGGCCATTTTTTTCAGCATTTACTTCATAGTGAGCCTTCTTGGCTGGGGGATAAAGACCCTTGCCAGGGTGGCCCAACTGGGATGGATGGACCGCATGTTCGGCGCGCTGTTCGGCCTTTTGAAGGGCTCCATGCAGTGCAGCATCATCCTCCTGGCCTTCACGGTGTTCAGCCCCACAGGGGAATCGGTCGTGCTGGAAAATTCCAAGGTCGCCCCAAGGGTCACATTTGTTGCCGTGAGGGTCGCCAAACTGGCCCCGGCCGACTGGAGGGCCCAGTTCCTGGAAAAGCTGGAAACCCTGAAGGTTGCCTGGCAGGCCAAAAAAACCGGAACGTGACGGCCAGGAACGGATCACGGGCCATTTTCCATGAAAATGAATTTTATGACCGACGCTGAAACAGCGATCTCCGGGGATCCCGGAGAGCCGCTTTCAAAACTTTGCGAGCTTGTGGAGACCCTGCGGGGCGAAAACGGCTGCCCCTGGGACAGGGTCCAGACCGCAGAAACCATGCGGGTCTATCTTATAGAGGAAGCCTTCGAGCTCTTGGAGGCCCTTGACCACGGGGCCCCCGACGACGTCTGCGAGGAGCTTGGCGACGTGCTTTTTCAGGTCTTTTTCCTGGCGAGCCTTTTCCGGGAAAAGGGCCTTTTCGGCATGGCGGACGTGGCCCGAAGGAACGCGGCCAAGATGATCCGCCGCCACCCCCATGTTTTCGGCGACGAAAAGGCCGAAAGCGCCGAAGATGTGCGCCGCCGCTGGTTCGAGCTGAAAAACGCCCGGCACGCCGATAAAACCCCCCACCAGGTGGTTTCCAAGGTTCCCAGGGGGCTTCCGGCTCTTCTGCGGGCCTACCGTGTGTGCGAGAGGGCGCATAGGGTGGGGGTTTCCCCCTTTCCCGAAGAAAACCTCCTGGACGGCGTAAAAAACCGCCTGTCCGGGCTTCTGGCTGCGTCGGCCACGGGCGACAAAAATGCGGTATCGGGTGCCCTGGGCGACCTTCTGCTCAATCTGGCGGCTGCGTCATTTTCAATGGGAACCCACCCGGACACCGCTCTTTCAGGGGCTCTCGACAGATTCATCGAAAAACTGGAAATTGCTGAAAGGCCGGAAAAAGAGTGATCGCCATAATCGACTACGACGCGGGCAACCTCACAAGCGTTCTGCGGGCCGTGAATTTTCTCGGCGCGAAATGCCAGGTGACCCGCGATCTTAATAGCATTTCCAGGGCCGACCGGATCATTTTCCCCGGAGTGGGAGCCGCTGGCTCGGCAATGGAGAGCCTTGGCCGCTACGGCCTGGACAAGGCCCTTAAAGACGCCTTTTCCGCCGGAAAGCCCATCCTTGGCATCTGCCTGGGAACCCAGGTGATACTTTCATATTCCGAGGAAAACGACACCCCCTGCCTGGGCCTGGTCCCCGGACGGGTGACGGCCTTTTCACAAAACATGGTATCGGGCGGCCTTCGCCTCAAGGTTCCCCACATGGGCTGGAATTCCGTGAAGGCCACAAAACCCCACCCGGTCCTTTCCGGCATTCGGGACGAGCTTCTGTTCTATTTCGTCCACAGCTATTACCCGCGCCCGGAAAACCCGGAGCACACCCTTGCCGAGACCGTTTACGGAGAGCCCTTCGCCTCGGTCATCGGGGTCAAAAACCTCATCGCCACCCAATTCCACCCGGAAAAGAGCGGCGAGCCGGGCTTGGCGCTCTTGCGGAATTTCATTTCCTGGCAGCCATAACAGCCTGTCTAAAAACGCGAATCGCTGTGTCACGCATCACGGCGCGGGTCGTCATATACGAAAAGTATTATTCCTCCCCGCGCCGCTCGCGTTCCTTGCGCTTCATCGTTTTTAATCAGGCTTCACATCCGGCCTTTTCAACGTGCTTATATGGATTGTTTCGGGAAAATAATGAAAAAGGCCGTAATCAGGGAGATAAGGCAGGGGCTCTACAGGATCGCCCTGCCGGTGGAAATAAGGGGCTTTTCCGATTTCATAGGGGTCTTCGTCCACACCGGGGACCCCTGCTTTTTGGTGGACACCGGCCCGGCCTCCACTGCGGACGCCCTCATCGACGCCCTTGATACGCTTTCCGCAACCCGGCTCGATAACGTTCTCTTAACCCACATCCACCTCGATCACGCCGGGGCCACCGGGGACCTTGTCCACCGGCTGGGGCCTTTGAAGGTGGCGTGCCATTCCACCGGCATCCGCCACATGGCACATCCAGAAAAGCTCTGGGCCGGAAGCCTCGCCACCCTGGGCGACACGGCCAGGGCCTACGGACCCTTGCGCCCCACACCCCCTGAATGCCTTGTCCCTGCGGAAGGCTTCGGGGAGGGCGGAATCCTGGCCCTTCCCACTCCTGGGCACGCGGCCCATCACGTGAGCTACGTTCATGGCGACGTGCTTTTCGCGGGCGAGGCAGCCGGGATGTACACCCCCTTCGAGGACGGCGGGGTCTTCATAAGGCCCGCCACTCCGCCCAAGTTTTTTTTCGATACCTATATAAACAGCCTGGACAGCCTCCTTCCCCATTCGGACAAAACCGTGTGCTACGCCCATTACGGGGTGCGGAAAAACGCAAGGGAGCTTTTTCTGGCCCACAGGGACCAGATTTTTCTGTGGCGCGGGATCGTGGAAAAGGCCGTGGGGGAGCGGATCGGGGACAACCTTGTGGACGAGTGTATAGGCCGCCTTCTGGCCCAGGACCCGCTGATGCGCCATTGGGACAGGTTTTCCGAAGACGTGAAAAGCCGGGAGCTCATCTTTCTCAAAAATTCGGTGAGGGGTTTCGCCGGGTCCTGAACGGGCTTTTTGCGGGGCGGCCCGACCCCTTTAACGGTATTGACGAAAATTTCCGATCTGTTATATACTTATGAAATCTACAAGGAAGCCTTGAACTTTTTTGAAAAATGCCGAACGGCGAATTTCCGCCGCCCGGCCTTTGAGGAAAGGGCCGGGGCTGAAAGCCCGCCGCGTTTTTTATGCCAAATACCCTTCTGGGGGGATGAAAAGTCATGAAGGCAAGAACGTTTTTTGCGGTATTGGTGTTCGGGGCCATTCTCCTGTCCGGCGCTCTTCCGTGCTGGGCCTTCAACGCCGAAACCCGCAGGGAAATGTTGAAGGACACCTTGGAGTTCATGCCCCCTGAACTGAAGAGCTATCTTTGGGGCAACTGGGACAAGGTCACTGCGGGAATGCTCTTCGACTACCGCAACAACTCCGCGACAAACCCCGAAGACATAGGAAACGTTTATGAAAACCTCGTGGCGAGGCTTCGGGAGAACCGCCTGACCGAAGAGAACACGGCCAGGGCCTTCGGGGTGATGGCCTGCCTGGTATCCCAGGCCGTGTCTCCGGGCTGGCTGGCCTCATCCACGGACGTTGACCCGGCCCTGGTGGTTTACGACGGTTTTCAGGACGTGCCCGAGCCGGGCCGGAAGATGAAGGGCCTTATCGACGCCAATATCGATTATTACGGCGACAGGTCCAACGAGCGCGTTTCCGTGCTCTACGGGGTGAGCGTCAACGCGGCAGCCGATTTTTGGATATCAGCGTGGAAAAGGGCGGGCCTTGCAACCGGGCAGATGGTGGCTTCCGGCAGGCAGATCAAAAGGAGCGACCTTCTGGTGAAGGAGCTTGACATGGCCGCAGCCGAAGCGGCGGCGGCGGAGGCCCAGAAAAAGGCCAAGCCGTCCCAGAAAAAGAAGGCGGCCAAGAAGCCCGCGAAGAAAAAGAAGGCCGCGAAAAAGTAGCCGTCCCGAACCCGCAAAACGCAACAGCCCGTTGAAGCCTCCCATATCGGGGCGTCAACGGGCTGTTTCATTTTGAGGCCCGGCGGGCCTTACCCTCACCCCGGCCCACACCCTCCGGGAGAGGGAGAATTGATTTCCAGTAGCGAACCCCACCCTCGCCCTCTGGGAGAGGGTGGCCGAAGGCCGGGTGAGGGTGACCGTAACGCCGTATTCGTTGGGTGAACCCGGACCTTCGGCCCGGAACCACCCAACCTACGGTTTTGGCAGCCGACATCCCTTTCGTTTCGGTGCGTACTGTCCTTTCCAGGCACGGCACCCAGCCCACTGTTTTTGCCTTTTACCCCCTCCACCACCGGCGCGGGGTAGGCTGTCTGAAAACGATGAGATGCAAGGAAGCGTGGTCGGGCCGGGGAGGGATAGTACAAAAGGTACATCCCGACCCGGCCCGACCGCGCTGACGCAGCAGGTCGCGTTTTCAGGCAGCCTACCGGAAGAAGCCGGGGCCGGGTACTTCGTCAAATCCGCCATTGGTGACCTTAAGAATGACCAGGTCCTTATGCACCTCGCCCTTGTCGTCAAAATAGGTGGAGCCGGTGACTCCGCCGAAGGAAGCGCCCACCAGGGCCTTTCTGAGCATTTTTCCGCTTCTAACGCCCTCTGTGGCGGCGGCCCGGAAAAGGATCATGGCCGAGTCATAGCCAAGGGCTTCCAGGAAGCCGGGCGGGCGTCCGTTTGCGTCAGTGAAGTCGGTCATGAATTCGCGCACTTCGGGCCGCTGGCTGTCGCGGAAAAAAATGTCGGCTATCACCGCGCCCTCGGTGGCGTTTCCCGCCACTTCCGCAAGTTTCCCCGAATGCCAGGCATTGGTGCCGAAAACGGGCTTTTTGACGCCGTAATAAAAGAGCTGGGAAATTATGAGGCCGGAGGTCGAGGGCTTATCCGGTATGAAAACCGCGTCAAAGGCGAAAACGGGCTTGGCCGGGACCGGCTTGGCGGCTGGGGTCAGGGCGGGCAGGGGAGCCCGTGGGGACGGGGGATGGGCCTTGGCGGGCTTTACGCACGAGGCCAGGAAGCCTTCGATCACGTCGGAAAAATCCGTCATCTTGGGATCGTAGGGTCGCACGCATGAAATGGTTCCGCCCGCTGCTTTGACGGCTTGCCTGAAGCTCTTGGCGGCCAGGGCTCCGTAGCTGTCGTTTGGATGGATGACGGCGAAGGTCTTGAGCCCCGCAGACTTCACACCGTAGGCTGCCAGGGCCTGGGAAATCATGGGGAGGGTTACGTAATTCCGGAAAAGGTAGGAACCGGGGGCGGTGACGCCCTCCTTCTGCGTAAAGACGATGGCCGGAATTTCCAGGTCGCGGGTGGTTTTTTTGAGGACGTCCGCGCTGGTCATGGGGCCTATGACGGCGGCCACCCCGGCTGCGGCCAGCTCGGAAAAGCCCAGGCGCGTGCCTTCCGCCGTGGAGCCGCTGTCCCTGACAATAAGGGTCACGGTGCGCTCCGGTCGCAGGGAGTTGAACTGGGAGACGGCCAGCTCCACCCCGGCCAGGATGGAATTTCCGTGCTGAGCGTATGATCCGGTTAGGGGCAGGAGGACTCCGAAGGAGGCCGGGTTGAAGTCCAGGCTTCGCTGGGCCCCGTTGATCACGGCTTTTAGCCTGCTTGCCCGTTCGTTTGACGGGCACCTCGAAAGGACGCGGCTGGCAGTGTCCTTTGCCGCAGCCGAGTTGCCCTCTGACAAAAGGCGTTCTGAAATGACCGCTCCCAGCACGCCCTGGATCATGCAGTTTTGAGCCGAGGATAGGGCCGGTCCCTGTTCATTGGGCTCAAGAAGGAGAGCCGCCTTTTCAACCTTTGAAAGAACCTGGGCCCGGTTGAGTTCGCGCCCCACCGAAAGGGCCTGGTCAAAGGCGTCAAGGGCCTGAACCGGGCGTTCGAGGCCGGTGTTGGCGCTTCCGGCCATGACCAGGGCGGCGGCCCGCACCCTTTCGGAGTTGGGTGGGGCGGCCAGGGGCCTGGCCTCGTCCAGGGCTTCCTTGAAGCGCCCTTCCCGAAGAAGGCAGTCCACAAGGCCCAGCTTGGCGTCAGGCGCGTAGAGGGAGTCCCCGAAACGCGAGACCACCGCCCGGTAGGCTTCCCGCGCCGCAGCCACGTCATTTTTTCCCGATGAAATGGCCGCGATCTTGAGCCAGGCCGCCGGAGCCATGGACCCCGTGGGGCTGGCCTTGAGGTAGGCCCTGTACTCCTTGAGGGCGGCGTCGGCCTTGCCCAAAGCGGCCAGGGCCTCGGCTGCGGCGAAGTGGTCCGGCTTTGGGGCGTCCTTGGCGTATGCCGGAGCCGCAAAGAGCCCGGCCAGAATAAAAGCCAGCGCAACCGGAATTATGAGCCTTGATTTCATGATGCTTTTTTCCCCGATGTTTTCAGTCGCCCAAAAAAACGGCGTCGGAAGCAATCCGAGCCGACGCCTAACATACGGGAAAATGTCGAAACAGACAAGTCTGTCATTTTTCCCGCAACATGTCCGAAAGGCCGCTTCTTCTGCTGATTTTGGCTTTTACCGCATGGGCCGCGACGGCAAGGGGCGAAACCACGGTGATCCTGCCCCTGGCCCTGGTGACTGCGGTGTAAAACAGCTCCCTGGTCAGGACCTGCGAGGGCCTTGGCGGCAGGAGGATCAGGACCTCCTCGAATTCCGCGCCCTGGCTCTTGTGAACGGTCATGGCGAACACGGTCTCGTGGGCCGGAAGCACCAGGGGGGAAAAGGACAGGGGGGCGTTTTCCGGGCCGGAAAACCAGGCCCGGCCATCAAACATCACTCCGCAGTCGCCGTTGAAAAGCCGAAGCGAGCCGTCGTTACGGGTGATTATGACTCCCCGGCGTTGATAGGCGGGGCTTATGGACGGGATAAGGCCCCTTTTGACCAGCGCCCTTTCCAGCACGGCGTTGGCGTGGGCAGCGCTTCCCGGTCCTTCCCTGTGGGCGGCGAGCACCCGGAACCTGTCCAGGGCGCTCAAGGCCTCGGAAACGGTGGCGGCCTTCAGGAAAGCCCCGTAGCCTTCCAGCATCCTTTTTTCGAGTATTTCCGATATACTGGCCGGATCGTCATATTCAACGAAATTGACGGAACCTTCGCCATTGGCCCTTTCCCTTAAAAATTCCGCCGCGCCCGTCTCGTCGCCTTCGATGATCAATCGGGCTAGCACGGCTGTTTCGGAGCCGGAGCCGAAGCGGTAGTTCCTTTTAAGATGCGCCACGCCGTCCGAAAGCCCGGTGGCGGAAGGGTCGGCGGCAAGGTCGCAGCCCGTGGCCGCCTTTAGGACGGAGGCGAATTCCACCGAAGGCCCGCTGGCCGGGCCTGCGCAGAGGTCGCCAAGCACCGAGCCGGGGTCCACCGAGGCGAGCTGGTTGCTGTCGCCCAGAAGGATCACGCGGGTATCCGGTGAAAGGGCCGAAAAAAGGCGGCTCATGAGCAAAAGATCGATCATGGAGGCTTCGTCGGCCACTATGGTTCCGGCGACCAGCGGGTTTCCGGGGCCGTGGGCGAAACCCGCCTTTCCGGGTATGGCGCCCAGGAGCCTGTGGATGGTGGACGCGTTTTCGGGAAAGGCCTTTCGGACCCTTTCGGGAAGCACGGATGAAAGCTCATCTTTGGCTGCGGCCACCGAGCTTTGAAGCCGCTGGGCGGCCTTTCCGGTGGGCGCGCATAAAATGACGGGACCGGCCTTTTCGCCGAAAAGCTCAAGGATGAGGGCTATGATCCGGGCTGCGGTGCGGGTCTTGCCGGTTCCGGGTCCGCCTGAGATCACGGAAAACCTTCGCAATACCGCAGTGGCCGCAGCCAGCTTCTGCCAGTCGGTCTGGCCGGGGTCGCCGGGAAAAAGCCTGTCGAGGCTTGTACGCAGCCCGTTAAGGTCAAGCCCCCAGGTTTCGACCCTGCTTCTTTCAAGAATGGCCCTGGCGAGCCCCTTTTCGCAGGAGTAGAGGCGCTCCAGGTAGAGCCTGCCCGCATGGTCCAGTATCAGGGGCTTGTAGTCCCCCGGCCCGCCCACCACCCTGCATTTTTTGAGGCTTTCGGCCCACGAGCCGGGGGGAGGAGCGGAAAGCCCCGCCGCTTCGCATGTGGCCGGGGCTATGCTGCCCAGGTCCAGGCACACGTGGCCCTCCACGCCGCACTGGCACAAGAGGGCCGAGGCCGCGTAAAGGGCGGGGTCCGGGCCCTTGTTCAGCCTTTCCATGAATTGGGCGAAGCGCCTTCCCAGGGGGGAAAGCCCGGTTTCCTGGTTCATGGCCGTGTCCCTTCCCCAGTAAGGCCGCCGGTTTCGCCGCAAAGAGCCCGTTTAAGCCCAAGGATCAGCCTCTTTTCGGGCCTGTCCCCGAACACGCCGAATCCGGGGGCCGCGCCCCGCAGGAAAATGTAGAACACTCCGCCGAAGTGCCGGTCGTAGTCGTAATTTTCAAGGCGGAGGCCGAGGTGCCGGTGAAGGGCCAGGGCGTAAAGATGGTACTGGAGGGTGTAGTGGTGCTCGCCCATGGCCTGGCAAAGGGCTTTTTGGTGATAGTCCTCCGGACTCGTTCCCAGGTGGTTGCTTTTCCAGTCAACCAGGAAATATTTTCCGTCGTGAAGAAAAACCATGTCAACAAAGCCGTGCATGAAGCCCCCTGTTTCCGAAAAGCCCAGGTCCTCGAACTTTTCCGGGACCCGCGCCATGATGGGGCTTCCAGAAAAGGCCGCAGCGAGCTTTTGGGGCGTGAGGCCCCTTATGGGAAAGGCGAACTCCATCTCGTTCACCCTGGCTGAAGGCCCCACCGAGGAAAGGGCAAGGCCCGGAAAATTCGGGGAAAGCGGGGTGCTTACCAGCCGGTTGACCATTTCGCTTACCGGCCCTTCCCATTCTTCGGAAAAGCCGTGGGCTTTCAAGCGGTCCCTTACGTGGGCGGAAAGAAGCTCCCCGTCGCTTACGGTGAAGTCCCAGTGCTCCAGAAGATCATGGAAGAATTGCCCGGCGTCGGCCCCCTTGGGAAAATCAAAGATGTCGGGCGGGCCCTCCTTTTCGGGTCCGGTTTTGTATTCCCAGGGAAAGAGCGCGAAATCCCCGGTCTCCGGCCCCTCGGATGCCGCCTCGCCCTGTGAGGCCAGGGCCGAATAACTGGTCACCCTGAAGGAGCCGTCGATGAAGCCCGAAAAGTGCCTGCACCTTAGCTCAAGGCCTTCCCTGCCCGGAGCCTTCGGCAGAGGAACCGGGGCATCCGGGGGGAGCCTTAGGCCCACCGCGCCGCCCGACGCCTCCACAAGGGGCGCGAGGGCCTGCTCCAGCTCATTCAGTTCCACGTCCTTCAAGCGGTCGTTGGACCCGGAAAGCCATTCCCCAAGGGCGTCATCGCCCTCGTTTAAAGGCCCGTGAAGGAGCCAGGCAAGGGCACTGTCACCGGCGCCGTTGATTGGTCCCCAGGCCATGGTGCAAAGGTTCCTGGCGCGGGTTAAAGCCACGTAGCAAAGCCTCAGCCTTTCGGCCAGGGTCTCCTTTTTGAGGCTCAACTCGTCGATTGGCCCGACAAGCGACATGACCAGCCGGTTTTCCCTGGCCGGGTCGTGAAAGATGGCCGGGGACTCGATTTTGAGCTTGGCGAAGAGGAAGGGCGAGAAAACGATGGGATACTCCAGGCCCTTGCTGGCGTGGATGGTCACCACCTTGACGGCTTCCTCGTCGCTTTCGAGCCTGAGGAGAAGCTCGTCGCCGCCGGTCTCTTTCCCGGAAATTGCGCGGGAAAGCCAGTCGGCCAGGGCCTCCGGCCCAAGGCCCCTTTCCCGCTCCGCCTGGGAAAGAACCTCGGCAAGGTGGACCAGGTTGGTGACCCGGCGCTCCCCGTCCTCCAGGGCCAGGAGCCTTGGAAAGACGTTTTCCCGGCGCATCAATGCCCTGAAAAGGGGCGCGAAGCCGCGCCTGGCCCAAAGCGCCCGCAAAGCCCGGAATTCCTGCCCCAGAAGCCCGAACTCATCCGGCTCTTCAACGAGCCTCGCCAGTTCGATGGCGTCGCGCCCCATTATAGTGGTGGCAAGGGCGGCCCTCATGGCCTTCAAATCGGAGGGCCGGGCCACGGCCCTTGTTAGGGCCAGCATTTCCCTGGCTTCCTCGGCGTAAAAGAGCTTTTCCGTGCTGTAGCGCACGCAGTGGATACCGGCCCTTCTGAGCGCCCGCTCCACCATGCGGGCTTCGGGATGGCTGCGCACCAGAACGGCCATGTGGCGCTCGCCCAAAGGCTCGTCCCCAAGCCTCGCCTCCCCCCTTCTCCCCCAGGCCACAAGCTGTGTGATCCTGGACGCGAGGGCCGCAACAATCGTCTTTTTGGCGTCCTCCACGCCGAGCTTGTTTTTCCCTTCCGGGTCCATGAGCCAGATTTCAAGTGGGGGGAGCTTTTCGGGAAGGATCAGCTTGGGCCTTTCCATTCCGGGAGCGGCAATGGCCGGGGTGAAGCCGATTCCAGGAAGAACGAAGGGGGCCACAGGCATGTCCCTTTCGCCTTCGTTCCGGGCCGGGCGGTGAAACAGGGCGTTCACCCCGTCCACCAGGGCCGGGTCCGAGCGCCTGTTGTGGTTTATGGTGTGGATGGCGTCGGCGTTGCGGGCGGCAGCGAGATACGAGAAAACGTCCGCCCCCCGGAAGGCGTAGATGGCCTGCTTGGGGTCGCCTATGAGGAAAAGGGGCTTGCCCTGCCTTGCGAAAAGGGCCTGGAAAATTGAGTACTGGTCGGGGTCCGTGTCCTGGAACTCGTCGATCAGGGCGCAGTCGAAGCGGCCTCCCACCGCCCTGGCCGCCGCTTCGCCGCCGGGGCCTTCAAGGGCGCGGGCGAGGGATGACACCAGGTCGTTGTAAAACTGCACGTTCTTCTTCGCCTTGGCCGCCTTGAGGGCTTTTTCGGCAAAGGGGAAAAACTCCCGGTCCAGGTGCTCCGCAAAACGTCCGCACTGGGCCTCCAGGTCTTTTCCGAGAGCCCAGGCCAGTTGGCACAGATCGAAAAAGGGGTGCTCCAAGGGGGCCTTTTTCCTGTTCAGCGAGGCGGTAAGTTTGTTGGCGGTGAATTTTTCGAATATGTCCCTTAGCGGAAATTCAGGCTGGGCTCCTGCGCAGTATTCGTCCATGTACGAAAGCATGGAATCCAGGATTGCGTCCTTGTAATAGGTGGCGTGGAGGCTCCTTTCCTTTATCGCCGCCCGCAGAAGGGCCTCCGCTTCCTCTCTTGCAGAAGCCCAGGCTGCCCTCACCCCTGCGGCGCTTTCCTTGAAAGGGGCGAGCGCGGCAAGTTCCGGGCGCTCGTCCCTTCCCTCCACGATTATCGAATTATGGCGAAGGTAAAGGCCAAGAAGGCGCGAGAAATGCCGGGGGTCGATTTTTTTCCTCTTATCCTTGTTCTCCTTTTTATCGTATTTCTCGTCCTTTTCGTTTTTTGCGTAGAGTAAAAACTCCTCCGGCGCGCCGTAGAAGTTCGCCCGATAGTAGTCCCGTGCCACGGCGGTAATGAATTCGCCTGTTTCGGCGGCCAGTTCCACGCCGTAGCCCGCCCCGCTCTCGAAGGCCGCAGCGGTCAGCGCTCTCTGGCAGAACCCGTGGATGGTATGTATCGCCGCCTCGTCGAAATGCGCGAGCGCCCGCTCCACCCGGCCCGGACCGTCTTCGGGATGTCTTTGGGCCAGGGCCTCCACCACCTTGTCGCCCCCGCAGCCGCGCCCCTTGTAGGCGTCGCGCAGAAGGGCCAGCCTCGCCCTTATGCGCCCGGAAAGCTCCTGGGTGGCGGCCCTGGTGAAGGTGACGGCAAGTATCCTGTCAACTGGAAAATCCCTTTCAACCAGAAGCCTAAGGTACAGGCTGGTCAACTGCCAGGTCTTTCCGGTTCCGGCCCCGGCCTCAACCAGGTGGGAGCCCGAAAGGGGCACTGCCATGGGGTCCAGAAGGGGTACTGCCCTTGGCGCATCATCGCGGGAAGCCGAAGGGTCCGTCATGGCAGTTTCTCCCAAAGAGCCAGGATGGGCGAAAACACGGCCCTGGCGGTTTCGCAGAAATCAGTCAAAAGCGGCTCTTCCAGGGGGGCGGCGTTTTTGAAGCAGAGGCTGACTGCCGCGTCCGCGTCTTCGCCTCTTCCGAAATCCGTGCTGAGAAAGGCTTTTTGCGCGGCCTTCAAAGCCTTGCCCTCGTCTTTTTCCTTGTAAAGGGTCTGGGCGTAGGCGAGGGACGAGCTCGGGAAAAACAGGAGAGGCTCGCTCAGTCCCTTTCTGTGGATTTCAAGCAGTACGCCCAGGCGTTCACGGGCTTCCTCCGGCGAAAGGGGCGGCAGGGCGAAGGAGCCGTCCGTGGCAAGGGTTGTGGTTTCAGAGGCCGTGTCGGCGAAAGTCGCGCACAGGGCGAGATGATGGATGAAGGCCTTAAGCATGTCCTTGGGCTTTATCGGGGCCGGGCGAAAAAGGAGAAGGCCGTCCCGGTGCAGGATGACGCCGTCTTCCACCCGGCCCGAAATTTTGCCGGAAAGCCGGAACCCGCCAAGCCCGATGTCCGCGAAAACCGGCTCCCGCAGGCTTTTAAGGCAGGGCTTCACCTTTCGGGCCACCGGGGCCATGGCCCGCGCGGCCATGTCGAACACGAGCCGCCCGCCTTTTCCGTGGGGCAGAATTCCCAGGGCCTCGATCCTGGGAAGCCAGTCCTCCGGCTCATCCCCTGAAAGGCGCTTTCCGAGAACGGTTTGAAAGATAGTGTACCTTTCCAGGCCGTCGGGCTCGAAGCTCTCGGTGTCGATGAACTCCTCGCCCGATTCTTTCGGATCGAACCTAAGCCTCTCCTTTACAAAAAACTCCTGGGGCGCGCCGAAAAACCGCACCAGCCTCGCTATAGGCAGCTCCGTGAGGGTTTCGCCCACGGGCGGCAGGGGCTTGGGGGCGAAAACCGGGGGGGCGGCGCGCGGGCCGGATGCCGCGCGGGAAGCAGCCAGGGCGTGGGAGTCGTAGGAAAAGAGCCTTCCGCCCTCGCCCGAAAAATAATCCGAAGCCCAGGGGTTCAGCCTGTGCTCCACCAGAAGGGCGTCGCGGGTTTTTTCATGCCCCGGAGCCGAGAAATTGGCGTCCGCGTAGTCCAGAAGACCGCTCACCAAAGGGGACGGCTCCTTTTGGGAATTGTCCTTAAGGGACCTTCCCTCGTAGGTGATGACGAGCTTTTCCCGTGCGCACAGGAGGGTTTCCAGGAAAAGATAGCGGTCGTCCTCCCGGCCCGACCGATCCCCCGGCTTTGGGTAAAGGCCCATGAAATCGAAGCCCGGATAAAGATCGGAGCGGGGAAAGTCACCCTCGTTCATGCCGCACAGGATGATCACCTTAAAGGGAATGCCCCTGGCCGCCGCAAGGGAGGCGAAATTGATCCCTTGGCGCAGAAAGCCCGCCGAGGACGGCGGCTTTTCCATGCTTTCCAGCAGAATCGCCCTGGCTGCGTCCGCCCCGAAAAGGCCGTCCACCTCGAAGCGCCGGGAAAGCCCGGCCATGTCCGCCAGTGACTGCCTGAACTCCGTCATGGCTCCCGCATCAAAGGAGCCCGGAAGCAGGAAGCGTTCGGCGGTTTCGGAAAAGAGCGAGGCCCAGTGGGGAATGGTCCCCGGCCCGGCCAGTTTTTCCGCCAGGGAGAACAGGGATTCGACGAATTCCGCCAGAACCCCCAGAAGCCGCCCGTCCGACGCCTCCACTGCGGAAAGGGGGGCGATCCCGTCAAAAAGCTCCAGTTTTTCCTCGGCCAGGGGGCCGTTTACGGGGCCGTCGCCGGAAAGGCCGGGGCCGTCATCCACGAAGGAGAAGCCCTCGTCCCGCCCGGTCATGGCAAAGCCCAGAAAGAGCCGGTCAAGGCCGTATCTGAAGGTGTTGGCGTGCTCCGCCGGAAGACCCAGCCTTCTCTTATGATCGCCGTCCATGCCCCAGTAAATCCGGCTTTCGGAAACCCACTGGCCCAGGGTCTCGCAGTCGGCCTGGGAAAGGCCGAACCTGGCCGAAACCGGTGAAAGGGCCAGAAGGTCCATCACCTCCGAGGCCTCGAACCTGCCTTCCGCCGTGTCCAGCACGGCCTTGAGGGCGTTTAGGACGCCTGCTTCGGCAAGGCCCCCTCCCGCCACGGTGTGGGGTATTCTGGGCGCATCTTCCCCGGCCAGGCCGAAAACCGCGTCGATCAGGGGGCCGTAAACGGAAATGTCCGGGGCCGCCACCAGCACCTCGTGGGGCGAAAGGCCGGGGCTCTTCTCGAAAAGATCGCAAAGAAGGTCTTTCACCGCCTCCATTTCCCGCAAGGGGCCTGAGGTTTCGTGAACCTCGATGCTCAGGTCGCCGGGGGAAAGGGCGCGGGGCGGATTTCCGTCCAGGGCCGGTTCGGCGAGATTCAGCACGTCCTTCTGGATGATGGAAAGCAGGGTGTCGCCGTTCGGCTCCCGGAAATCCTCCTCCCACATGGAGTTTTCCTGGACCATGGAAAGGAAGTCGCCTCCGGGCTTGCCCATTTGCGCCAGAAGGCTGTTGCCCTGGTCGAGGTGGAGGTCATCCGGGCTTCTTTCCGGGGCCTTCCTTAGAAGCCTGCCCTTGCCCTTTTCGCTCACTATGTCGGCCCAGTATTCCCGGCAGGGGTTGGCGTGCAGGAGGTGGACCGGGATGATTTCCGCAAGGCGCGAAAACACGGCGAAATGAAAGGGAGGAAGCCCGGATATGCCGAAAAGGCTGAGCCTGCGGGGAAGGGCCGGGTTTGAATGGTCGAGTCCGCCAGCAGCCCTTTGAAACCTTTCCAGAAGGGCAGGGCGGGACAGGTTGGAAATCCCCCGGTTGGCCCGCCGCCACAGCTCCGCCTGCCAGTGGCCGCACTGGCCGCGATCCCAGTTTTCGATCATTTGGGGCCGGAAGAGCATGTAGCGGTCGAAGGTGCGGGCTATCACCCCGGAAAGGGCGGCGAGCTTCCTTCCGTCCGCGTCGTCTTCAAGGTAACGGGCAAGAAGCCCGAAGGCCTTGTGATCCAGAAGAAGGGGCAGGTGCTTCATTATGCGGAGCCTTAAGGTCTCCGGCGTGAAAAGGCCGCCGTCCTCGCGGGTCAGGCCGGGTATCACGGCCATGAAAAGCTCGTTCAGGTAGGCGTTGGGAAACACGAAGCGTACGTTGGCGCAGATTCCGGCCCGTTTGGCGAGTTCCAGCGAAAGCCAGCGGGAAAGCCCCACGGACTGGACCAGCACGATTTCCGGCGCAAGGGGGTCGCCGGGGCTCGACAGAATTCCGGCCAGGGCGTCCGCCAGAGCCTCCGGGGCGTTGGACGAAAGAACGTGAAGGCCGGGGGGATAATCTTCAACACCGGGAAACGCAGCGGACATGAAAAGAGTCTCCATCACGCCTTTAACACGGGAAATTGTTGACGAATACTCCATTTACCATGAATTTGCCCAAATGGCATGAAAAACGTGACGAAGCCCTTGATACCCAGCCTGAGACGAAACCGCCGCCGGAAGAGCGTTTCTTCCGGCGGCGATTGGCTGCTGCAAAATCAGGTTCTATTGGCCGACTTCAAAAAAACGGCGAAAAAGGGATCCGTTGACTGACCCTGGTCCCAGTGGAATTTGCCTCCCACTGGCGAACCTTTGCTTACGCTCCTTCCCTCCTTCTGCGAAGGGCCGCAAGAACGGCGGCTCCCGCGCACAGGAGGGCGAAGACGCCCAGCATGGCCGCTGCGTCAAGACTCGATATATCCAGGTTGTCAACGAAACATGTTCTGACCGGTGCAGGCGGCGGCGGTGGTTCGGCATAACGTATGATTGTCGGGAAAAAACCACCGGTGGTTCCCACTGCGAAAACATTGTCGGGGCCGAAGCCGAAAATTCCATACAGATATGTCGTGGACCATCCGGTCTGAAGGCTCCAGGAGGTTCCGTCAAAGTGCTGTATGCAGTTGCCGTCGCTGGTCACGAACACGTCGCCCGCCGAAGACCCCCACACATCAAGGTAATATACCCTCATTGTAAAAGCCGGATACGGGGCGGGAGTTACAACCGACCACGAGTTACCGTCATAATGAACTATTCGGCCACCTGTTCCGGAATTTTCGCCCACGGCGTAAATATCAGTTGCCGAACTTCCCCAGATGCCCTTGAATATGATGGGTTGGGGGTCCAAGTAAACCTCAGTCCAGTTTACCCCATCGTAATGCATTATCCTTCGGGAGAAAGTGGCTGCGTAAATGTTGTTGGAAGCAGTCCCCCAAAGGTCCGTCACGTTTTCGATATAAGGCATCACGTTCCAGGAGATTCCGTCGAAGTGAAACGCGTCGGCGGGGCCCGCAGCCCAGATGTCGTTCGGAGCGCTTCCCCATATCGCATTTAGGGGGTTTAGGGTGGCGGGAGCCGCCATTTGGCTCCACGCCGAGCCGTTGTAATGAAGTATGACGCCCCTGTCTCCAACGGCATAGATGTTGTCCGCCGCCGTGCCCCAAATCTTATTGAGGCCTTCGGTGTTTACCCGTCCATAATACGACCATGCCGAACCGTTGTAATGAAGAATACAGCCGTAAAGCCCGACCGCCCAGATATTGTTTGAAGAAGCACCCCAAACGGCGTTGGCGCGTGTGTTGTAGCCGATGTTTACTAATGTGCGCTGCTGCGACCAGGCCGATCCGTTCCAACGCAAGATGCTTCCGTAGTTGCCGAAGGCATAAACATTGTTGGAAGCCGTTCCCCACATCACCATAATGGGATTTGAATCGCCGGTGTTCGCCTCGGCCCAGGAGCCCGTGTAGTGAAAGTATTTTCCGGAGGTGCTTCCCACCCAGATGTCGTTGGGGCCGCTTCCCCAGATTGACATCGGGCTGCTGTCGGATGTTGAGTATGAAAGTACAGGGGCGTTGCCGTCTGACCAGTAAACCGCGTATTCGTTCAGAGGGAAGCCGCTCATATATGTGATATAAACGTTTGCCGCGCTCGTTCCCCAAATGTCCATATACACCATGCCACCGCTTTCAGCGCCGCTGTCGCCTGATACCTTGGTCCAGTTTGCCCCGTCATATTTCAGGAAAACCTTGTAATTGCCGCCTACGTAAACGTGATTGGCGTCAGCCCCCCATATGCATGAAAGAGAACGGGTGGTGGGGCTTGCCACCGTTGAATCCCACGCCGCGCCGTCGTAATGCAGAATCTCGCCGTTGTTGCCCACGGCCCACACGTTGTTGGCCGCAGTGCCCCAAACCGCATTCAAATTCTCGGTGGTGTTGCTTGCTGATGCCGCCCAGACGGTGCCGTTGTAATGCATTATGATTCCGTTTTGGCCCACTGCCCAGATGTCCGTTGAAGAGCTTCCCCACACCGCGTTCAACTGCTCCACGGTGTTGCTTCTCATCTCATACCAGCCGTTGCCGTTATAACGGATTATCTGGCCAGCCATTCCCACTGCGAAGATGTCGGAGGCCGAAGACCCCCATGCGGCGAGAAGGTAGGTGGATGTGGGCTTTGGATTCTGGTGGTGCCACATGGGCGCGGCCAGCAAGGCGGAAGCCGAAACACATGCAAGCAAAAGGCAGAGGCCAAGGGAGGCAAGACGTAATCCAAGAGTCTTCATAAAGGTGTCCTTTCACACCGGGTGCGGGATATCGTAAATCAAAAAATCGGAATGATACGTATCAGAATATGTTCAACCGCTTTTGGTGATTGCATGATACCTGTCTTGGGTTGTTGCTTCAACTACTTTTTTTCCATAGAAATTTTTGTGATGATACCCAGGCAGGCGGAATAAAATGATCAAAAAAAACGCCGCAGGGGAAGCGGTTTCCCCGGCGGCGGCTTATTTATAAATGATGTGAAACAGGAGGCGTCTGTCAGGGGGTGTAGAGCATCACAAGGCAGCGGGTGACGGAGTCCGACAGGCTCCTCAGCTTGTGGGGGGTAAGGGAGTTGAAGTGCCTGGACTCGAAGGGTTTGAGCACCAGGGGCTTTCCGGCAAGGGTGAGTTCCAGCTCGCCTTCGAGTACATAGACGAACTCCTCGCCCTCGTGCTTGTAGTCAACCGGCTTGTGGGCCTTCTTGGGCTCTATGGTGATGAGAAAGGCCCTCAAATGCTCCTTTTCCGCGCCGGGGGTGAGGGTTTCGTAGGAGTAGTTTTCCGTGCGCCTCGTGTAGGCCTTTTCCCGCTCGTCCTCCATCCTTCCCATGGCCTCGCTTCCCAGAAAGGCCGACGGGTCCACGTCGAGCGCGCGGGCCAGCCGCAGAAGAAAGCTTACGGGCGGGGTCACCTCGTCCTTTTCCACCTGGGCCAGGAATTCCGGGGTCTGGCCCGTTGCCTGGGCAAGGTCGGCAAGGCTCCAGGAGCGAGCGGTACGGAGTTTTTCGACGATCCGCCCCGGCCCTCCGGCGGCTCCGGGCTCCGCCGTGTCCGGCTCGCACACGTTTTCCGCAAGGCGCTTCAAGGTGGCCGCCTTGACCTTTGCCGCAAGAACGGAAACGAAGGAGACCGCGTCGGCCACTATTCCCACGTCCGCTGTCTCGAAGATGGGCGCGTTTTTGTCGCGGTTTATGGCCACTATGGACTGGGCTTCCGCTATTCCGGCCGTGTACTGCACGGCCCCGCTGGTGCCTGCGGAGATGAGGAGTTTCGGCGCGACGGATTTTCCCGTCTGGCCTATGAGGCGTTCCTCGTCGATCCAGTGGTTGAGAACAGGCGGACGGGTGGCCCCAAGCTGGCCCGAAAGGGCGGCGGCAAGCTCCCTTAAGCGCGAGAAACCCTCCGGGCTTCCCATGCCCGCGCCGCCCGCCACCACTATTTCGGCGTCGGTAAGCCCGCCCTTTTCGCGCTTTTCCGGCCTGGAGGCCAGAAGCCGGAGACCGGGAACCGCCGACAGTTCGCCCGCGTCGAAAACCGTGACCGGGGCGAAGGCGCTGGCTTTCCCTTCCATGCGCTCGAAGGCCGTGGGGTTGACTGTTACGTAGCCCTCGCTCTGGCCGTCGGCAAAGCCTATGCGGGCCATGATCCTGCCACCCCAGGAGGGGCAGTCGGCCACGAAGCGGCCATCCAGAAGGCTTAGGGCCTCGCAGTCGGCCACGAGCCCCGCGTTCCGCTCCACAGCAAGCCTTGCCGCAGTTTCCCGCATGAAGTCGTTTAGGGGAAAAAGCATGAGAGCCGCCCCGTGCGCTTCCACGAACCGGGCAAGGGCTTCGGCGAAAAGGTCGGCGCGGGCCGCCAAAGGATCGGACGCAGTGATTTTCACCACAAGGTCCGCCCCGTGGGCCGCGCACTCGCTGGCCGCCTCGTCAAAGGCCGCGCAGGCGGATTCCGGCGGCCCCACGATAAGGGCCTCCACCGTAACGCCTGTCTTTTTGGCAAGGGCCGCCGCCATGGAGACGACATTTAAGCTCGCGCCCAAAAACCTCTGACTGCGAAGGTCGGCCACCACCCGTATGGATTTTTCGATCATAATTTTTTTTCCGCCGATATTGTTCGGAAATCGGAAGCGCGTCCTTATCATTTTTTTGAAGCAGGCAGGAAATAAAGCCTGTCTATCAATTTGAACTTTGGCGATGAAATGCTAAGATTCGCGAGAAGCCATAAGAGCCGCGCGTACTGAAAGTACGTGACGGAATTGGCTTTGAAGCGCTGGCGCTGTCAGTTCGCATTTTAGACAGGCGTTCAGACAAGGCCCCTGCTTGTCCATCTCGCCACAAGCTCCTCCGCCATGGCCTCGTTCGATCCCAGAAGAAACTCGCACTTGCGTTTTCCGCCCGCCCTTATCATGGAAAAGACCCGCGTGGGGCTTCCGTCAAGGCCGATCAAAGCCGGATCGAGGCCCATGTCGAGAGCGGATTTCACTTCGATTTCGCCTTTGTCGTAGGCCTCGGCAATTCCCGAAAGGCCCAGGTCGCGGGGTTTGGCCGCCTGGGGATGGGCGGAAAGAACCGCCGGAAGATCGGTGGAAAAGACCTCCTCGAAGCCGTCGGCCCTTCTGGTCACCACGAGCCCTTCCCCGTCGGGCTCCACGGAAAAGGCCTGGGACACGAAGGGAAGCGCGAGCAACCGTGCGGTCTGGGCCCCCACCTGGCCGGAGTCGGAATCGGCCGAGCGCGCGCCCAGAAGAACGAGGTCGAAGGGGCCGCAGGCCCTTATCCCGGCGGCCAGGACCCTGGCGGTTGCCAGGGTGTCGCTTCCGGCCATTTTGGGATCGGACAGGAGAACCGCGCGGTCGGCCCCGGCGGCAAGGGCTGCTGCCAGGGCGTACCGGGCGGGTTCCGGCCCCATTGAAAGGGCGCACACGCTTCCGCCAAGGGTGTCCCTGAGATTGAGCGCAAGCGATAAGGCCACCCGGTCGAAGGGGTTGATGTCGCTGTTTTCGGCGTCGCGGGCAAGTGTCGGCCCGGGGCCGGACGAAGGGGCGGCCATCACCACCGATTTCACGCAGACTGCAATCTTTAGAGCCATGATCTTCTTTCCGGTCATTCTTCCAAAACTGAACGGGCAATGACCAAACGGTGAATTTCGCTGGTGCCCTCGTAAAGGCGCGTGACCCTTGCGTCCCGAAAGTGGCGCTCCACCGAGTAGGCCTTGGAGTAGCCGTAGCCGCCGTGAATCTGCACAGCCATGTCGGTGACCCGGCTTGCCGACTCGCTGGCGTAGAGCTTGGCCATGGCTGCCGCCTTTGTGAAGTTTTTCCCGGCGTCCTTCAGGAGCGCGGCCCGAAGCACCAGAAGGCGCGCGGCGTCGACCTCGGTGGCCATGTCGGCCAGCATGAAGGCCACGCCCTGGTGGCGGCCTATGGGAACGTCGAACTGGCGGCGCTGCTTGGCGTAGAGAACTGCGTCGTCAAGGGCGGCCTGGGCGATTCCCACGGCCTGGGCCGCTATGCCGATCCTGCCGGTGTCCAAGGTCACCATGCCGATGGCCAGTCCCGCGCCCTCTTTTCCCAGGAGGTTTTTTTTGGGAATCCGGCAGTCTACGAGCCTTATTGAGCTTACCGGGTTCGAGCGCACCCCGCACAGGTCCTCGCGCTCGCCTGATGAAAACCCGGGAGTGCCGCGCTCGGCGATGATGACGCTTATGCCCTTGCGCCCGGCAGCCGGGTCGGTCCGGGCGAAGATAAGGCAGGTGTCGGCTATGGCCCCGTTGGTGACAAAGACCTTGTTGGCGTTCACCACGTAATGGCCGCCGTCGGCGATGGCCGTGGCCTCTATGCCCGAAGCGTCCGAGCCCGCGTTGGGCTCGGTGAGGCAGAAGGCCCCGATCTTCTCGCCACGGGCCAGGGCCGGGACAAAGGCCCGTTTCTGGTCCTCGGACCCAAAGCGCACTATGGGGTAGAGGTTCACGCTGTTGTGGACCGTGACGCAAAGGCCCAGGCCCGCGCAGGCCCGCGAGATTTCCTCAACAACGATGACGTAGCTGGCCGAGTCCATGAAAGAGCCGCCCAAATCCTTCGGGGCCTGCATCCCGAAGTAGCCTAGCGCGCCCATCTTGTCGGCCACTTCCCAGGGAAAGCGGGCCTCACGGTCGATTTCGCCCGCTATGGGCTCGATTTCCCGGCGGCAGAACTCGCGCACGGCCCGGCGCACGGCCCGGTGTTTTTCGGTGAGAAAGGGTTCCATGAAAATTGACCTTAAAAGACGTGATGACAGGGGAAAATCGGGAACCGGCGGGAATCTGCGGGGGGCCGCCAAGGGACGCGGGGCCGCAGCCGCCCGACCGTATCGGGTAATATCCCCTCGTACCAGAATCAGTCTTTGGAATCAAAAAAAACATTTGGAAGCTGGGAGATTTTTCCGATTTGGCTTGACACACAGCGTCATGCGGTAGTATGAACCTTGTTCAATAAACGAGCGAACCTTCTATTTAATGAAACCGGGGACAGCTGTCTTCAGGCAGGTATCCGCCTGCATGTTAAATACTTCACAAGCCTTTGGAAGGGTAGCCATGCCGCTTCTGGAGTATCACTGCAAAGACTGCTCGCACCGCTTCGAGCGCATGGTCCCGGTGGGCGGAAAAAGCCCGGTGGCCTGTCCCCGTTGCGGCGGAACCACCGTCCGCCGCCTTTCCTGCTGCGCAAAAATCATCAAGGCCACCGTCAAGGGGTCTGTGTTCACGCAGCATCCCAAGCCCGAAACAAGCGGGTAGCAAACGCTGTCTTCCATCTTTTTCTTTTCCGTGCCATCCTTCAGGCCCGCTTCCGGCAAGGTTTCAACTGCACCCATACCCCACGGACCGGCCTTTCTTCATTGCGGGCCGCCAGGAGCTTCCGTCGGCGGGCCTTGTCCCAAATCTCGCCCTGCGCATCACAACTCCTTGACTTTCCATTCATTTGCTTCTACCTTATTTATTGGAAGATTCGTCGTAAAGCCCGTATCACAGGGACAATACCCATCAGACAGCTGTGCCTGACGATCTCGACCGCAACATGTAGTGGGGCGGCTGGAAAAGCAGGCGCTTTTGAAGGGGAATCCCGGCGGATCGGGACATCACAGAAAAGCCAAGGGCAGTTACGGGCGAAGCAAAGGGCTCTACCGTAACAATTGGCATGGTCTTCATGGTGCGGCGAATCCGCCGCCAGGAGGCAGGCATGAACAAGCTGGAACTGGTCTCCGCGCTGAAAAACGCAACGGGCATTTCCAAGACCGACGCAGCCAAGGTTGTGCAGATTTTCTTCGATTCCATGACCGACGCCCTGGCGACAGGGGAGCGGGTGGAAATCCGGGGACTTTGCAGCTTCTACGTCAAGGAATACAAGAGCTACACGGGCCGCAACCCCAAGACGGGCGACCCGGTGCAGATTCAGCCCAAGCAGCTGCCGTTTTTCAAGTGCGGCAAGGAACTGAAGGAGAGGGTGGACGCATCCTGATCCCGCAAGCATCCGCGACCGATGCAGTGGATGGGACGCCCCGCCCGGCTGGATTTCATGGCGCGTTACCGGCGCTTGCGGGCGTCCGTGTTTAATGCCCCCATCCCCGTTTTTTTCGGGAGGCCCTGGCTTTTAAATGCTGGCCTTCGGTAAAGGCGGGGTCCGAAATGAGCCCCTACAGGCCGGGGCGGTCCAGAATCTGTTCTTTGAGGCGTATCTGAAACCTTGCAAGGCGTTTTGCGGACAAGTCGATGATGGAATCTGCCTCCGATGTAACCAAGTCCCTGGAATACCTGGCAGTTCAAAAAATCGCCCTGGATCAGCTGGCTTCCATGCTGCGCTCTGACCGCATTCCCAACGCCCTGATGTTTCTGGGCGCGGACGGCCTGGGCCAGGATTTGGCAGCCCTTTTGCTGGGCATGGCCGCCAATTGCGGGAATCCGGGTTCGGGTGTCGAAGGCGGGCCGTTTTACCTCTTCGGCCCCCAGTCGCCTTGCGGAGCCTGCCCCGGTTGCCGGAAAATCCTTTCGGGCAATCACCCGGATTTTCTCTCGGTCAGGCGCGACGGGGCCTTTGTGAAAAAAGGGGCCGTGAAGGAGCTTCTGTCGAACCTTTCCATGAGAATGGGCGAGGGGCGGCACAGGTTCGCGGTGGTTCACGACGCGGCCTTCATGAACAGGGAAAGCGCCAACACGCTTTTGAAATCCCTGGAGGAGCCGCCCCCCAAAACAACCTTCATCCTTATTGCGGCCCAGACCGCCGATCTTCTGCCCACCCTGGTTTCAAGGTGCCGACCGGTTCGTTTTCTGCCGGTTTCGACCCAAACGGCCCGAAAGTGGCTGACCGAAAAACTTGGCGCGGATGAAGAAGCAGCCCTTTCGTGCGCGCTTCTTTGCGGGTCAGGCCTGGCCCGTGCGGTGAATCTTTATGAAACGGGCCAATGGATGCGCTATAAGTTCCTTTCCGGCCTTTTGGACGGGATGGAAGAGGGCGGCAGGATGGAAGCGCTTCTTCTGGCCGAAGTCCTTGCCAGACCGGGCAGGGAAAAGCTGACCGAAGACCTTTCCGTCATAAGGGCCATTCTTCGGGAAAAACTGGTTGCAGCCCCGGACGCGGCCTTGCGGCGAAAATTCGCAGCAAGGCTTAACCACCTGGAAACCTGCGAAAAAGACATCCGGGGCAACGTGGCCGCAAGGCTTGCCCTGGACGGATTTTTTACGGTCTTCGGGAAAAGCGGGGCGCTTGAAGGGTCCTGACCGGAACCCGGCGTCTTTTTTCCGGGCCGAAACCAAATTGAAAACAAGGCCTGAGGCGCTTTCCGCGCCTTGAAACAGGCCGATAAAGGATAAAGGCAATGGCAAGGGTGGTGGGCGTGAGATTCAAGCCCGCAGGCAAGACCTACGACTTTGACGCAGGGGCCTTCGTGCTGGCCCTGGGCGACAAGGTGGTGGTGGAGACCGAGCAGGGACTGGGCTACGGCATCGTGGCCAAGCCTCCCAGAGCCCAGTCCGAAGAGGACGAAGCCAAGCCCCTCAAAAAGATTTTCCGCAAGGCCGGCGAGGAGGATTTCGAGCAGGAGCGGAAAAACGGCCTCCTGGAGGCCGAGGCCGTGGAGTTCTGCAGGCAGACCATATCAAAGCTCGCCCTTCCCATGAGCCTTTTTTCCGTGGAATCCACCTTTGACGCGACCAGGCTCACCTTTTTCTTCACCGCCGAAGGCCGGGTTGATTTCAGGGAGCTGGTGAAGCAGCTTGTAAGAAGGTTCCGGGTAAGGGTGGAACTGCGCCAGATAGGGGTGAGGCACCAGGCCAGGATGTGCGGCGGCCTTGGCCGCTGTGGGCGCGAGGCCTGCTGCGCCACCTTTTTAAGCAACTTCGCCCCGGTTTCCGTGAAAATGGCCAAGGTCCAGA
The DNA here is from genome assembly GCA_016235345.1 of Deltaproteobacteria bacterium. Taxonomy (NCBI): domain Bacteria; kingdom Pseudomonadati; phylum Myxococcota; class Myxococcia; species Deltaproteobacteria bacterium. The sequence goes on from JACRLG010000023.1 coordinate 239,947, forward strand.
ACCTGTCGTTAAATCCCACCAAGATTTCCGGCATGTGCGGCAGGCTCATGTGCTGCCTCACCTATGAGTACGAAACCTACAGGGAAATCTCCGCAACTTTTCCGAAAATCGGAAAGAGCGTGGAAACCCCGGAGGGCAAGGGCAAGGTCACCCGGCACAACGTGATGGGCAACCGGGTCACGGTGAGGCTTTTGAACACCGGCTACGAGACGGAATTCCCGGTGCTGGACGTTAAGCCCGATTCATCGGCCCCTCAGCAGCCACAGCAGCCGCAGCAGGCACAGCAGCCGCAGCAGCAGGAAGGCCCCAAAAGGCCCGAAAAGAAGAAGAAACACCGGGGAGGCCAGATCAATCCTTCCATCAGGCAGGAGCAGGCCAGGCAGGAAGCCGCCGCATTTGACAGGGATTTTTCCAACGACAGGCCGCCTGCGGAAAGGGCGGAAAGCGAACCCGCCGATACCAATGACGAAGGCCCTGCTCCGTTCTTAGATGACGAGAGCGACTGACCATAATGATTCAAAGGCAACCCGCCCCGGTCCTTTCCGGTCTGCGGGACAGAAAGAGCGCAGCACGGTAATGCACAAGCCATACTATCTCACCACCCCCATTTATTACGTCAACGCCAGGCCCCACCTTGGGCACGCCTACACAACCATAGTGGCCGACGTGGCCCGGCGTTTCCAGGCCCAGGCGGGCTGCGACACCTTTTTTCTAACCGGCACGGACGAGCACGGCGACAAGATCGTTGAGGCCGCCCGCAAGGCGGGGGTAAGCCCCGAACAGTACGTGGAAACCATGTCCGGCCATTTCCGCGATCTGTGGCCCCATCTTTCCATAAAGCCCGACAGGTTTATCCGCACCACCGAGGAAGTCCACAAGAAAACGGTGCGCATGGTCCTTCAGAAGCTCCACGACCAGGGCGATATCTATTTTTCCGAATACGAGGGCCTCTACTGCACCGGCTGCGAGCGCTTCATCCTGGAGCGGGAGCTTATCGGCGGCTTGTGCCCGGACCACGCCACCGCGCCCACGCTGATCAAAGAGTCCAACTATTTTTTCAGGATGAGCAAGTACCAGGACTGGCTCATCGGCCACGTCAAGGCGAACCCCGGCTTCATCCACCCCCAGCGCTATGCCAACGAGGTCCTTGGCTTTCTGAAGGAGCCCCTGGAGGACCTTTGCATCTCCCGTCCCTGTTCCAGGCTCAAATGGGGCATACCCCTGCCCTTTGACGAAAATTACGTAACCTACGTGTGGTTCGACGCCCTGGTGAACTATCTCACCGCACTGGGCTACCCGGACGGCCCGGATTTCGACAAGTACTGGAACGAGGCCCATCACGTTGTGGCGAAAGACATCGTAAAGCCCCACGGCATCTACTGGCCCATAATGCTCAAGGCCGCAGGCCTTCCCCTTTATAAAAACCTTTTCGTCCACGGCTACTGGAACGTGGCCGAGGCCAAGATGAGCAAGAGCCTTGGAAACGTGGTGGACCCTTTAAGCCTTGCCGAAAAGTACGGGACCGACGCATTCAGGTACTTTCTCTTGCGGGAGATGACCTTCGGCCTCGACTCCTCCTTTTCCGAGGCCGCACTGGTGGCCCGCATAAACGCCGATCTGGCCAACGACATAGGCAACCTCTTTTCCCGTGTCCTCACAATGGCCCACAAGTACTGGGAGGGCAGGGTGCCCGAACGGGACCTTGAAATCGAGAAGGAATCCGGCCTGGGCCTTTCGGCGGAGGCTGAAACCGCAGTGGCCCTTTACGCCGAGGGCATGGAGGAGTTCGCCTTTCACAAGGCCCTTGCCGCCGTGTGGGACTTCATCTCCCGGATGAACAAGTACGTGGACACCACGGCCCCCTGGGTCCTGGCCAAAAACAAGGCCGCTAGCGGCCAGCTTGGAGTGGTGCTCTACAACCTCCTTGAGGGGCTTCGACTGGTGGCGGAACTCGTTCGCCCTGTCATGCCCCACACGGCTGATGTCATGGCCGACCACCTGGGTGCCTCTCCGAACGCGGGCCTTGGTTTCGGAGGGCTTGTGTCGGGAAGCGAGATCAAAAAGGCCCTGGCCCTTTTCCCCAGAATCGAGCCGCCGACCGAAACGCCGGAGGAGCCGCCCAAGCCCAAAATCGCTCCCCTAAAGCCCGAAATCGGCCTGGAGGATTTCGCAAAGGTCGACTTGAGGGCGGGCACGGTGGTTTCGGCGGAAAAAATCCCCAACGCGAAAAAGTTGCTGAAACTTTCGGTGGACCTGGGCGAGGGAAGGCTCCGCACCGTGGTGGCGGGTATAGCCGCTTATTACGAGCCGGAGGCCGTGACCGGCAGGCAGGTTATAGTGGTGGCCAATCTGAAGCCCGCCAAGCTCATGGGGGTCACATCCGAGGGAATGGTCCTGGCAGTGGTGGACGAGGAGGGCCTTCGCCTTTCCGGCCCTGACCGCCCGGCGCTTGACGGCGCCGTGGTGCGCTGAATTTTTCGGGGCGGAAATCATGGAAGAACCGGGCGCCAAGTGGCGGGCATACCAGGAAAGTCTGAAAAGGCCGCAGAAAAAAACGAGCGGCCAGAAGCCGGAAACGCGCGGCCAGAAGCCGGAAAAGGGCGAACCCCTGCGGCTGGTGGCCTCGGCACGTAAACGCTCGGTGGGCAGGGTCCGACAGGTTCGCTCCTCGATACGGGGCCTTTCGGGCGACTTGGGTCAGGCGCGGATCACGGCAATATCCTGGCTTTCACGGCAGAAGGAGATAAGAAGCCCTGCGGTCATTATTTTTGCGGTGGCGGCCTGCCTCGTCGTGATAGGCCTGGTGGCCGCCGGGCTGGTGGCCCTTCCGGGCAGGGGGGAGATGGTTCCGAAGCTGCCGCACGACGGCTGGAACCGCTCCCAGGCCCGCCTTTTGCTGGGCGACGCCCCGGTGGACACCTGGACCGAGCCGGAAAAGATTCGCAAGGACGGTCGCAGCTTCATGGTGACCACCACCCTTTCCCAGGGCCTACAGGAACGTATGAGGGAGGTCATCAATCCCAGGTACGCAAGGTGGATCGGCTTTGCGGCCATGGACCCCTTCACGGGCCGTATCATCGCCGCCGCCGGATTCGCCGCCGAGGGCGAGACGGAGCACCCGGTCTTCACCCATCTTTACCCTGCGGCCTCCATATTCAAGATAGTCACCGCGACTGCTGCGGTTGATCTCGAAAGCCTCCAGGCCGACACTCCCGTGGGCTACGGCGGCAACAAGTACACCCTTTACAAGAATCAGATCCGCCCGGACTCCTCGGCCCAGACCACCCAGGTGGCCCTGAAGGAGGCCTTCGGCGGAAGCATCAACCCCGCCTTCGGCCTTATCGGCGCTTACGTGGTGGGCCGGGAAAAGCTGGAGGACATGGCCTGCGCCTTCGGCTTCGGGCGAAGGCTGGACATGGAGATAACCACGGCCCCGCCGGTCTGCCCCTTTCCCGAAACAGGGGATGATTTCGGGGTGGCCCAGATAGCTTCCGGGTTCAACCGCACCACCCTCATGACCCCCATAAACGGCGCGGCCTTCGTGGCCGCCATTTTAAACGACGGGGTCTATCTCGATCCGTCCATCATCCTTGGGGTGACGGACGGTGACGGCACCCTGGTTTATGAAAGCGTCAAAAAGGAGGTCGGCAGGGTCTGCTCCTCGGCCACTGCGGCTGAAATCCGCAAAATGATGGGCGAGACCATTACCGGCGGCACGGCCCGGCGGCTCTTTTCCGGATATTCCAGGGACCCTGTCCTAAGCCGCCTGGACCTTGGGGGAAAGACCGGCTCCATCAACGACGGGGTCGTTCCCAACATCCGCTACGACTGGTTCGTGGGTTACGGCATAGCTCCTTCCGGGAACCGGGCCCTGGCGGTGGCCAGCGTGGTGGCCCACGAGAAATTCATAGGCGACCGGGCCGCCCACTACGCCCGCGAGGCCTTCAAGTTTCATTTTGCGGACCTGGCCCAAAAGGCCGGCACGGTGCCCTGAAAGGGCCGTGCCCCGCCACAACGCAATTTCGATGAGTCCGTAAAAAGCCTCGTAAGGTTTTCTTGACACCTTGACGGTGTATTCATGAAACATCTCGACCACAACTTATTGCATTATAGTCTGGCACGAGGAGGCTTTTCACAAAGCCCTCAACATTAAAGCGCACCTGTCAGAAAGAGCCGTCCATGAAAACGAAAAAAATGGTCTTTTGGATGTTTTTGGCGCTTCTGCTTCCCCTTGGCCCCGCCCTGGCCGAAGACGCCAGGGTGATCGCCATAGCACCGCTTTCGGTGAACGCGGACCGGGACCTGACCTATCTTCAGAAGGGTCTTGGCGAGATGCTGGCGTCCCGGCTGGCCTGGGAGGGCAAGGTGGAGGTGAAGGGCGCGTCCGAAACCGCATCCGCCATGTCTGCGGGCGACTCCCCCTTAAACCCGGCAAAGGCCAGAACACTGGGCGGCGCATTGGGGGCCGACTACGTGCTTTTCGGCTCGGTGACGGTTTTCGGGGACGCGGCGAGCCTGGACGTCTCGGTGGTGGAAACCGCCGGAACAGCGCCCGCCCTCACCTTCAGCAGGGCAGGCAAGACTCCGGGCGACGTGATTCCCCAGGTGGATTCCCTGGCTGCTGAAATAAGCTCCAAGGTCTTCGGGAAACCCGTGCCCCGGTCCATGCTTGCGGCTGCGGCCCCTGCCGAGCCCGCCCCTGCCATAGCGCCCCAGGCGGCGGTTTCGCCCTACACCCACCCGGAAAAGCTCCTCACCGGCCCGTCCCAGCCTGAACCCGGCCCCGTGGCGGCTCCGGCGGTTCCCTACGGCCCGCCCCCGGCCCGGCCCGGAGCGCCGGTGGCGGCAATCCCGTCGGTAAGCACCCCGGCCTTCATACCCGCTCCCCAGACCGGAAGCGACATGTGGAAGAGCCCCACGCTTTCATTCGAGGCAATCGGCCTTGCCCTGGCCGACACCACGGGCGACGGCCTTTCCGAAACCGTGGTGATAGGCAAGAACCGGGTGGCGGTGTATCGCTTTGAGCAGGGCCGCTTCGCCACCCTGGCGGACATCGCCCGGCCCGGCCACTTGAAGCAGGTGTGGGTGGACGCGGCGGACATCAACGGAAACGGCAGGGCTGAAATCTTCGTGTCCGCGATAAACGCCAACGGCGGGAAAATGGAGTCCTTCGTCCTGGAGTGGAACGGGAAGGAATACGCGCCCATAGCCGAAAACGAGCGCACTTATTTCAGGGTCATCAGCGTTCCGGGCCGGGGCCAGGTGCTTTTCGGCCAGCGCCGGGGGGCCGGAGACGTGCTTCTTGAGGGCATTTACGAACTTACCCGTTCGGGTGAGCATTACGAATCCAAGGCGGGCGGGCTTTCCATCCCCAAGGCGGACTCGCTTTTCGGCGCGGCCTTCGGCGAATTCGCCGACAGGTCGGTTTCGACGACTGCGGTGCTGGGCCTTGACGACTACCTGCGCCTCTACGACAGCACCGGAAAAAGGCTTTGGATGAGCGACGAAAAGGTGGGCGGCTCGGAAAAATTCCTCAACCTCATGGAATCGAGCGAATCCGCCAACACGGTCTACACCCCCCAGAGGCTCATTCCCATTAGCCAGGGCGACCGCCAGGGCATCCTCGTTGTGATGAACACGGGCATGACTGGCCGCCTGCTCTCCGGCTACCGGCGCTACACCGCCGGGACCTTCTCGGCCTATTTCTGGGACGGGCTCGGCATGACCCAGGCATGGTCCACCCGCAAGGTGACCGGGCTCATAAGCGATTACGGGGTGGGCGACGTGAACAACGACGGAAAAAGCGACCTCGTTTTCATCCTGGTGAAAAAGTCCCTGACCCAGGCATCCACCAACGTGGTGGCCTTTGACATGGATTCCGCCCCCACGGCGGCGAAATAAGCAGCAGCCCTTAACAGCCTGTTAAACAGCCGATAAGAGCCGACAGAAGCTCCCGGACCGTCCACAAGCGTCGGTCCGGGAGCTTTTTTTTCAGGCAGCCTACTGAAAACATCGCCCCGCCTGAATCCGTTAAGCCCGCCCGCCACCCGGCCCTTGATGTTGCTCGCCGCGCCGCCATCCGCCAAGCCGCACATTCATGTTGACAATGAAGGAAAAAGGGATGATTAGGTCAAATATCGACGTAAAATTTTTGGCTTATTCAACTGCAGTCGCTCCATTCCATTTTCCGGTTACGGAGGGCAAATGAAAAAATCGTCCCTTGTGCGCTTTTTCCCGGTCGTCGTTGTCCTGCTCATCGCTGCTCCCGTATTTTCAGGCATAGCCCAACTGACCATGCCGAACGATTATGCCACGCTGGTTTCGGTCAACTCATCGGGAAACCTTGGAAACAACAACAGCTGGAATCCCGCAATTTCCGCAGATGGAAACCATGTGGCTTTTGTATCCTCGGCAACCAATCTTATTCCCATTGACAATAACGGAAATACGGATGTGTTTTTACGCAATTTAAGCACCGGCTACACCGCCATCATTTCGGTCAGTTCATCGGGCAGCCAGGGATACAGCCCCAGCGACTACCCGGCAATATCAGCCGACGGACGCTATGTGACCTTTTGCTCCTTAGCGGATAACCTTGTCCAGAATGATAACAACAATGAGGCGGATGTCTTCCTGGGAGACACAAAAACAGGCCTGACCATGTTGATTTCGAAAAATTCGGCGGGCGAGCAGGGAGACGACGCGAGCCTTTACCCCGCAATTTCGGCTGACGGCCGTTATATTGCCTTTACTTCCTTTGCTTCAAATCTTGTCCCCGTCGACATCAATGGCTCTGCGGATGTTTTTTTGCATGACACCCAAACTGGAGTGACTTCACTTGTCTCGAAGGACTCGTCAGGAAGTCAGGGAAATGGCGACAGCGGCTATCCCTCAATATCCGCAGACGGACGCTACGTGGTTTTCATGTCCGTGGCGGATAATCTGACTTTGAGCGATTCCAACGGCATGGCCGACATTTTTCTTCATGACGTGTTGACCGGAAAGACGTCCATCATAACCCAGGGAAACGGACACAGCGGCCAGGCATCAATTTCAGCGGACGGCCGATACGTGGCTTTTGCTTCAAACTCAGACAATCTGGCTCCGGGAGACGCCAACGGCTATACTGCCGACGTGTTTGTTTACGACAGGCAAACGGCGCAGACGGAAATGATAACCCACGGCTCGCGCCATAGCATGTATCCAAAGATTTCAGGCGACGGACGTTACGTCGCTTATCAGTGCCCCATAACCAATCTCACTGCCTGCGAAGGCCTAGCTTGCAGCAACGCAGTGGCAGTTTACGACAGGAAGACAGGCTCCACCACCTTGCTGTCAGTTTTATCAGCGGAAATTCCTGGACTTGGCGACAGCTTTTCCCCCTCGATATCGGCGGACGGACACCGTATCGTTTTCTGCTCGCAAGCCTCCAACTTGGCTTATAACGACTATAACGGAGCGGCTGATATAATTTTGAGGGAAACACCCCCGGAAGAAACAGCTAAAGAAGTCGACTCAGGCGACGGAAGCGGGGGCGGCGGGTGTTTCATTAGGGCGATATTTTGATGGCTATTTCCTGTTCAGCCATTCCTGGTATTGTTCCCAGTCATCCTGATAAGACTTCTCCAATTCTTCAGGCGAAATTTTATGTTTGCGGTCATGCCTTAATCTGAAAGAAGGATACTCGGCAACGGTCAAAATATCGCGATAATCCCATGAGGCAAGTTGCATGTATTCCGGGATGGCGGCCAAGTCGCCGCCTGCGGCCTTGAGAACAGCGAGCTGGACGCGGGCCTTGCCGTACCAATCACGCACTTCCATTGGGTCAAACAAGGCCATTAATTGCTCCTCACTTCCTTCGGGGAAATCCCTGCGAATGACCCGCAGGACATCGTCACGGTTAACCCTTGGGATTCTTTGAGGACTTTCCTTCTTTTCCTCCCAACCGACGTAGTGCAGCACCCTCTTTTCAAGATATCCCCAAAACCACGCGGCCGCTTTTTCAAGGAAGTTCGACAAGTTTGCCTCGAAGGGGTATGCAGTGTAAGCCTGTGCTGTTCTGATGAGCGGAGTCAATTATCTGAAATAACAAAGTTTTTTGAAAGGGGGTGCGGGGGAAAACAATTTTAGACGGCCAAAAAAGTTTTCCCCCGCAAAATTTTTTAAAAGCTCCAGCTTATATTCTTTTCAATCCCACCGCCTGATTACCCTGCCGGACTTGATTTCCGGGTGGTAGCCCTTTTTATCGACTATCGCCTGTCCGTTCACGTAAACCGAATCTATGCCCGTGGGAAAGTGCGCCGGGTCGGTGGCGGTGGCGGTGGTGCCTATGGTCTGGGGGTCGAAAATAACCAGGTCCGCAAAAAATCCCTCCTTCACGCTTCCCCGGTGGCGTATCTGAAGCTGGCTGGCCGGAAGGCTGGTGCACTTTCTTATGGCTTCGGGAAGGGCGATCATCTTTTTTTCCCGCGAGTACTTGCCCAAGAACTTGGGAAAGCAGTCGTAGGTAAGGTGGCTTGGCCTGCCGAAGACCACCGGGATGGTGTCCGTGGCGATGGAGACGTTTTTGTCCAGGAGCGCTCCCCGCAGGGATAGCTCCACAAGCTCGTCGCCCGGATAGGTGGGGGTCTCGAAGATCAGCACCCTGCCGTCCTCTTCCAGGGCCAGATCGCAGGCCGCGTCAAAGGGGTGCTTGCCCTGTTCCTTTCCGAGCTGTACAAAGCTCTTCCCGGCCAGGTGCTTGTTCTTGTCCGAGGCCGTGCTCATGATGAAGCCGCATTCCCAGCCCATCACCTTAAACAGGTTCATGGACCACGAGTCAGGCCCCCGGTGCGGCCACACCGGCTCGCCCTCCTCTATGCTCTTGCGGATTTTGGCGCGGGTTATGGGGTCGGCCACGCGCTTTAAAACCTCCTTCATGCCGCCCATGAGGCTCCAGGGCGGGAAAAAGGCGAAAAGGTGGGTGAAGCCTGCGGATGTGGGCATGGCGTCCACGCCGATGGGATGGCCCTCCTGTATCAGCCTGTCGATTTTTTTAAGATAGATGTTGGCCCCGGAGTCCGCCGGAACCGGAAAGGGCATGACTTTAAAGGCCGTGCTGGCGGCCTTCAGGGCCACGCGGGTGATGGTCTTTAAGGGCTCCTTGAAATTCGGCACCCAGAAAAGGTGGCTTATCTGAACCGGCACCTGGGCGATGCGGCCTATTTCCAGCACCTCGTCTATGGCTTGGCCTATGGTGTCGGAGTTATAAGAGCGGATGTGGGATGTGAAGACCGCGTTAAACTGGTGGCAGACGTGGGCCAGCTCCATAAGCTCCCGCTGGTCCGAGCACAGGCCCGGATAGTACATGAGGCCGGTCGACATGCCCACCGCGCCCTCTTCCAGGCACTGGCGCAGCATGTCTTTCATATCGGCTATGTGGGCGGGCTTGGCGGGTTCAGGGGAGTCGCCCATGGGGTGCGCCCTTATGACCCCATGTGGGGCGAGAAAGGCGCAGTTCTGGACAAGCCCGCGTTTTTCGTGGGTTTCCAGCATCTCCCCGAAGGTGTTCCAGGTAATGTCGCCCCGCTGGTCGCTTCCCAGAAAAACATCATAGAACTCGTACTGGAAACGCGCGTTGCGGTCCGATATGGGCCCAAGGCCCGCGCCGCAGTTGCCGCCCACGAATGTGGTTATGCCCTGGCGGGCCAGGGGCTCGACTATTTTTTCGTACGCAGGCTGGTGAAGGGCCATTTCCGCGTGGGTGTGAACGTCTATGAAGCCGGGGCAGAGCGCCAGCCCCGAAACATCCACGCGGGTTTTGGCGGTGGCCTTTTCAAGGTTTCCGATTGCCGCGATCTTGCCCTTTACTATCCCCACGTCGTTGCGGAACGGGAGCCGCCCGGTTCCGTCGTAGATCAGGGCTTTGTCGAATATGAGGTCAAACTTCATTTACCGGTCTCTCCTTTTTTGAAGCGAGCTTTTTTACGCCCAAGACGCAGATGGCGATGATGGAGACAAAGGCCAGGAACCACTTGGTGTTGGTTATGCTGCCCGAAATTGCGACAGATGCGCCGGTTATGTCCATAAAGCCAGTGAGCATCAGAATATGCAGAATGTTTTCGATCACGTCGCAAAGGCCCGCGATGAACGGAAGCACAAAAAGGATTTTGATGGAGCCCGAAGGAGGAAGGCCGGGCCTTTTGGACAGGAGCGCTATGGCGCTTGCCAGGAACACCGAGTAGAGTATGGGGTGGTAGCCGTCCAGGCAGAAATGTGTGAGATATCTGGTGACGCCGTCCGCACCCCAGCGGGTGAGAACGTCCATGAAAACGTCCTTGGACATGGTGATTTGCAGAATCAGCGGGTCCGTGCCCTGGCGGGAGAACATGGCCATGAGGGCCGCCTGGTTTAAGACGTAAAAAACGCCGAATATGAGGACGATGCGCCCCCGCGCCAGGCGCGAGTAAAAGCTCTCCAGCTTCGATGCATGAGGCGTGATTTCGTGCATGAGCCTCTCCTTGTCATTGAACCGCCATCAGTCAGTTAAAAGTTCAAGAGCCAAGCCTCCATATCAGCCTGAATAAAAACGATTAAGCACGAACACCGTCGTATCTTGATTTTCAAGAGCCTGTTAACAACCCAAACGCCAAGCCTGAATAGAAGCCTGGATAAAACGATGAAATGCAAGGAAGGCGAGAAGCGCGGGGAGGAATAATACTGTTCGTATATGACCGACCCGCGCTTTGAAGCCTGACACAGCAGTTCGCGTTTTAGGCAGGCTGCTATATCAGAGGAGGAATGATGGCTCTGGATCCCTTGATCTTCGCCGTGGCCAGGGCCGCCATGGAGCCCAGGAGCGGATAGGACGACAGTTTCAGGGGATGCACCCCCATATGGCGGCACAGGCCGTAAATGGAAAGGGAAAGGTCGTTGCAGCCGGGGCTCTGGGTGACATGGCTTTTTCCGAGGCGCTCCACAAGGGCCGGTCCCCACTCCGAAACCGCGCAGCTTCCAGCCACGTGAACCCTGCCCGTGATTCTTGCTATTTCGTCTTCGGGGATGCCGCTCCCCATTATTATGGTGAACCCGCCCTTTCCGCCGTGGTCCGAGAAGATGACCTCCAGAAGCGTTTCCGTGTTCCGGCGGCATCCCTCGGTGCAGCAGCGGTCGCGGCCCCTTATGATTTTCACGTCTTCGGGAAAGCGGTCCAGAAGCTCAGGGGTGAGCTTCATCTTTCTGGCCTCAAAAAGGTCTTTGCCCACTATCACTATTTTTTCTAGGTCGCTTTCGCCAAGGCCCATTTCGGAGCAATGGACCAGATGGGGTATTTCGGCGATTTCAAAGCCCATGAAGGCCGCGCCCGCCACGTCGACCGCCAGGGGGTCTTTTCCGCCGAAGATGGTGTCGCATTTTATGACGCATTGGTCCTTGTTGCTGGTGGCCGGGTAATGGCCGTGGGTGGTGGCGTAAAGGCCGTCCACCAGCACGAAGTCCGGGCGAAGGACGCCGTAAATGTCGGCGAATTTCTGGTGAAGCCTGAAGTTATGATCCTGTATGCGGCTTTCCTGGTGGATGAAGCCGAACTGGTTTTTTACGGACAGTGTCACCGTGCTCATGGAGTGTGTTTTGAGCTTGGGGAGCGACACGTAAAGGTTTTCGTCCCGGCGGCGTATGAGGTGCTGATGCACGAAGGCCGAGATATCCGCGAAGTTGGAAAGCCCGTTCAGAAAAATCGGCACCTTTTTGGTCTCGTCCAGGTAGACCGGGATCGCGCCAGTCTGCTTGCAGGCTTCAAGAAGGCCGGATGCCGCGAAAACCAGGCGGGTGAAATTGCCCTGGGTGCAGTTTTCAATGACGTAGACGTCTTTCGCGCCGCCCGCCTTGAAGGCTTTCACGGTTTCCGCCAGGACCGCCGGGTCGGTGAAGGTGAAGGGCTTGGCGTCCACGGCGTTCACTTTTATATAGACGTTGCGGCTCTTCTTCAACAGGGCGGCAGGGCCTCCGAAATGCCCCAGGACCTTTTCAACGGCCCCTTTCAGCGAGGGGGCCGCGTCGGCGAAAACAACTTCCGTCGAAAATTCGGCTCTGTCTGCGATCATTTTTCTTCCTTCCATCGGGCGGCCCCGGCAATCGCGGCAATGGGATCATCCGCAAAAAAACCGTCAAGGCCCAGGCCGATCATTTTTTTCAAGGTTTCCGGCGTGTTGTCCTGCCTGCGGGTCCAGGCCAGAACTATGACCCCGTTTTCATGCATGGCCTCCACAAGCTGGCGGCTTACAAGCAGGGCATTTTGATGATAGCTTGCCGCGTTCACCCTTTTCACCCGGAAAAGGGCGTCTTCCGGTTCTTCGGGCCGGTCCGAAAGAACCCCCAGTGCGATTTCAGGGGCAAAGGCCGCAAGATCGGCAAGAACCGGATCGTCGAAACAGGACACCAGGACCATGCCGCAGAGGCCGTGGGAACGCACAAGATCAGCCACCTGGACGTGGATGGGCGGAAAATCGCCGATGATCTGCGCGGCCTCGGACTTGATCTCCACGTTTATGACGATTTTGCCGCCAAATTCGGCGAAAACACGGTCCAGGGAGGGTATCCGCTCGCCGGAAAATTGCGGCGAAAACCACGAGCCCGCGTCAAGCGCCGAAAGTTCTGCAAAAGTAAGGGCGGATACCGGGCCGTTTCCATTTGTGGTGCGGTCGAGCGTCGAATCGTGGATCACCACCGGCTGGCCGTCGGCGGAAAGCGTAACGTCAAGCTCCATCATCGAGGCCCCGGCGTCCACCGCGCCGCGAAAGGCCGCCAGTGTGTTTTCGGGAAAGCGGGAGTTGTCGCCCCTGTGACCCGCCACCATAAAGGCCCCCGGCGGGAAATTCTGCGGCGCGAAAGGCCGGGGCCGGGTTTCGGAAGGCGCGTTTTTTTGGGTTTTGACCATGTTTTTTTAAGGCGTCTTGTTTATCATCGGGCTTTTTGGAGGAATGTCAATAATTGGTCATACCACCTGTTTCGGGTCAAGAAAAATGATTTTTTCGCTCCCGCCCCATTCAAAAGGCCGCCGCCGCCGTTTTTATCCGTCAGGCACTTGAAAAATAAACCCAGGCAATCTATTTGCACTGTAGCGCTTTTCAAAATAACATACACCGGCCCAAGGAATCCGGCGCGGGTTTTCAAGGCGGTTTTTAAGGAGAGAGATTCATGACCCATCTGGATGTCTTCGCGTACCTTCCCAAAACCGACTGCGGCGAGTGCGCCTCGGCCACCTGCCTGGCCTTTGCCAAGCGCGTGGCGCTGGGCTCGGCTGAGATCACCGTCTGCCCCTACGTGGCCTTCGAGTGCCATAAGTGCGGATGGACGCAGAAGGAGCCTTTCCGCGCCTGCCCGGCCTGCAAGGTGACGGTGAAGGAGGCCAGGAGCGAGGAGGACAGCCTTGCCACCCAGTGCCCCAAATGTGGCTACGAGCAAGGGGAGCCCTTCGACGAATGCCCCAACTGCGGGGTTTCCGTGGTGATGACCATAAGGAACGCCCGAAGGCTGGGAAAGACTGCGGTTTTCGAGGCCCCGCCGGAGAGCGAGGCAAAGACCTCCGGCCCTCCGAAAAAAAAGGAGGACATCAAATCATACCAGTGCCCCTTCTGCGGTTTCGTCACCCAGAAGATGCTTACGGAGTGCCCCAATTGCGGATATAAGGGCGGGGAGGGCTTCGGGGGGTAGAAGACTGGCTGAAAACGCGAATTGCTGTGTCAGGCATTACGGCGCGGGTCGTCATATACCCAGTTTGGGATTGAGTCAACGAGGATGTCAAAGGAGGAAGTTTTCCGGGTACGGCAGGTCTATGGCCCATCCGGGACAATAAATATGCGCACTAATGGGTCAAAAAAATCAGATGCAATTTTAAGCGTTGGCCGCTGGCTTGGAGATGTTGGCATCAACAGTTGGGCACTTACACGTGAACAGGCGTTGATAGCTCTTGACAAACTTGAGGCTGAAGCGAACGGCATTTTGGGTGGCGATGTTTTAGCCGAAAAAAGTGGAGTCCTGCGACACAACTATGACAATTGGCATTGTGACCCCGAGCAAGATGAATCAAATTCAGCCTTTGTATTTCGGAGCATTATGAATACACGGACTTACATTGCCAATTACCCAGATACTGAATGTTTCTTTGTAATTGTTACAGCGTTATAGTTCAAGGGTATAGAATTTTTTGCCCACCTTGGCGCGGTATTAAGCGGAGCATGATTCTTTTCCCTTTTTTAAGGGAATCCGGCCCGGAGAAGAAATGCTCCGATCTTCTGCCCCCACCCTTCTCGTGGAAGCGAAAAATGGAAATATATAGCGCTCCCGGTAACAATAGGCTGTTATGTTGTTGCAGAAGGCAAAGACTGGTTTCCAGCATTCAAAAGCTGAGAATTGTATAGGGCCACATTATTTTTTCTCGGAAAAGGCTCATGGATTGTAGTGATTGCAACTCTTAGCATGGCGCATCAACCGGGTGATGGAATATGAAAAAAAATTCAGTCGCAAGAAAAGGCATATTCATTTCCATATTGATCGCGCTTTTTGCGACTATTTCAATTTCATACGCCGAAAGCTCCGAAAAAAACCAACGGCCCGTCTTTTACGGCTCGTGGGAAGGCATGGGCTCGCAGGATACCGACAGCACCTGGAGCATCAGGCTTAAAATACGCAGCGAAACCTTTGTTATAGAATACCCTTCATTGAAATGCGGCGGGGAGTTGAGCCTTTGGGAACAGGGCGAACATTTCATGAGATTTAAGGAAAAAATCACCGATGGCCGCCAGAACTGCATTGACGGCGGAACCATCGTCATCCAGGAAACAGGGCCGGATCAAATAAAATACGAGTGGTTTTACCCCAACGGCAAACTCGGCGCGGTGGGCTTACTGAAAAAAGTGAAAGCGGAGTAGCTGGCGGCCTGCTTGACGCGCCCCTTCATCCCTTGAGCGCTAACCTTGCCAAACCGTCACCCAGGCGTTGCGCCGGGTCCAGGAAAAGTCTACAAACAGCAAAAGACTGGATTCCGGCCTTCGCCGGAATGACGAAATTTGGCAACTACCCTCACAAAAAAATGGAATTGAATAACGATCCTGCTAATTCCATCACCCCTGCCGGTTCTGGGAGGCGTCCCTGAACTCGCTGGGGGTGAGACCGGTCTCCTTCTTGAACACCGCGTTGAAGGTGCTTTTGGAGCCGAAGCCCACCTCGTAGCAGATGGTGAGGATGCTTTTTTCCTGGTGGGCGGTCAGAAGCTCCTTGGCCTCGTCCACCCGGAAGGAGTTGATGAATGAGCGGAAGTCGCTTTTAAGGTGCTCGTTCAGGTATTCCGAAAGCTGGTGGGGGGTTAAGGCCAGAAGGTCCGCAAGGCGCTTTAAGTTCAGGTCCGATTCCGTGAAAATCTTCTCGTTCCGCAACAAGTCGATGAGCCTGTCCTTCACCTCGTCCGTGTCCACTCCCGTGAGTGAGGACTTGTCGTAGCGCGTTTTTTCTATCTCCGCCTTGAGCATCTGGAAAAAATCGGGATACCGATTATATCCCAGAAAGACGCACACCGTAAGCAGGGCCAGCATGTTGCCGCCGATCTCGAAAAGATACGGCACCTTGAACGTAAAGCCCAGAAAAAGGGCCACAACCGAGAGTATGGCGACTATGTCGATTATGACCAAAAGCCTTAGCTCGGTTTTGATCTCCTTGACGTTCCACACAAGGCCCATGTCCATTTTAAGAAGGTAGATGAGGTAGCTCGATGCGTGGAGAGCGCCGGTTATGACCAGTATCATCAGAAGGTGCTGGGGCGGCGAGTCGAACATCTCGGCGAGCCAGGCTTTCTTGAAATCGGTGCTGAAAAACTGGAAGCCCGTCTCGAACAGAAAGGCCCCGAAACCCGGAATGAAGTGAAGGATGGCCTTAGGGTCTTGGCTGGTTTCCGGGTGCAGCAGAAGTCTGAAGTAGAGGTAATAAAGCGGCCCCACCACGCAGATGGCGGTGAAAAAGAGGTAGATGGTGAAGGGGTAGCGCGGCGGAAGGCTGTTGGCCACGGCCCCCGCTCCCCAGATTATCACCGCGCAGCAGAGAAATATCCCTGAAAACAGCAGGTTGGCCAGGTTGGGCTTTTTCCTGGTCTGCTGCTCCAGGGCCAGGAGAAAGGCCAGGAAGCTGCCGAAAAATATGGTTATTGTAGCCGCTTTCATGGACCACATAACGGGACACCTGCCGAAAGACTTGATTGATCCGGGACCGACGGACAAGGAAGCCAGGCAAAGCCTGGGGACCAGGGAGAACTTTGACAGCCGTTGAAGAACTCGAATCATACAGGCTGATGAAAAACGATGAGCCGCAAGGCGTGCGAAAAGCCAATGAGTCAAGCGTACTAAAAGTACGTGACGGAATTGGCTTTGAAGCACAACACAGCGGATCGCGTTTTTCGACAGCCTGTTGGGGCTGGCTCTTGCGATTTAGCTTACCATACCAAACTTTTTCGGAGCGCGTCAAAAATTTTTTTCCGGTCGTCAAAAAATCCCCGAAAAAAATTATCGTTGCGGCGGCCTTCGGAACAATCTATTTTGGGCCATAATCCCAGGATGTTTTCCGAAACCGCTGCATGAAGGAGCCGACTTGAACGAAAAGCGCCATATTCTCGAACAGAGGCTCGCGGAAGTCACGGCCCAGCTTAGGGACCAGGAGGCACGCATTCCGCCCCATTCCATCCGGCCCCACCAGATAGAGGAACTGGAGCGCCTGGAGGAGGAACGGGACCGCCTGAAAAAGGAGCTATCAGAGCTATGATACCCGGAAATCTCCTCACAACGGCAATGGCCGTAATGCCCCACAAGGACGCCGACCGGGCGATAGAACTGGCATGCTCGCTTGACATCCCCTTCTGGCCCCAGCTTCCAAGGCTCAATTATTACGAGGACATGTACGTCCAGGCCTCGGAGCATTTTCCGGGGATAGTGCTCGACATGAAAAATCAGACCCTGGGCTTTTCCACGGAAAAGTTCGCCCTGGAGCTGGAGGAGACCCTGGCCCATTTCGAGGAGCCGGAATATTTCGACATAACCGATGAGTATTCGGCGGTTTACCCCAAGTTTCTTTCGATGGGCGAGCTTGCCGCAAGGCCCGCCATACGGGGCCAGTTGGAAGGGCCGATCAGCTTCGGGTTCAACGTGAAAAACGAATTTGACCGGCCCATAATTTTTGACGACACCGTGCGCCCCTTCATGATGGAGTTCATGTCGAAACGCATAAACGTGCAGCTTGCGAGGCTCAAACGGCTCAATCCCAACGCCTTCATGTTCATCGACGAGCCGGGGCTACAGTTCGTTTTCTCGGCCCTTTCCGGCTACGACGGGGTGAGAGCCAAGGCCGACATGGACGAGTTTTTTTCCATGGTGGACCACCCGCGCGGCGTGCACCTGTGCGGCAACCCGGACTGGGACTTCCTTTTGAACCTCGACATGGAAATTCTCTCCCTGGACGTTTTTTCCAACGGCAACGTGTTCACGTCCTACGCCAAAGGCATCAAAAAATTCCTGGATCGCGGCGGGGTCCTGGTGTGGGGGATTGTACCCACCAACGTGGAGCCCTTCGAGAAGGAGGGCATGGCCTCCCTCTCAAACTACCTGGTCTCGCTATGGGACGAGCTTGACAATAAAGGCATTGACCGGGACTTCCTGCTCTCCCGGAGCCTAATTTCCCCGGCCACCTGCTGCCTCGTGAACCCGGACGGCGAAAAGACCGTGGAAAAGGCCTTCGGCGTGGTGAAGGCGCTTTCCGAAAGCCTGAGGGAGCGCTTCAGGCTTGAGTGACACATTGGCCCCCCCTTTAAAATTCTGACTGTGAAGCCTGGCAAAAAACGATGAAATGCAAGGAAGGCGAAAAGCCAATGAGCAAGCGTACCACAGGTACGTGGCGGAATTGGCTTTGAAGCCTGACACAGCAGTTCGCGTTTTTGGACAGGCTGTTAAGGCCGAGCCATGACCGATGATTACGCCGGAACCCTGGAAAAGCTCCTTTACGGAATCCTGCCTCTGGTGGAGGCCATCGGTGCGAAGGTGGTCGAGGCCCGGCCAGGGTACGCCAGGATGGCCATGTCCCGCTCCCCCCTCGTCGTGAACCACATCGGCGCGTTTCATGCCGGAGCCCTCTACACCTTCGCCGAAACTGCGGCAGGGGCGGCCATCGCCATGTCCTTCGATCTCATGGCCGTAACGGTGGTCAACAGACGCGGCGAAATCCGGTATCACAAGCTGGTCACGGAAAGCGTGGAAAGCGAGGCGGCCCTGCCCCAAGAGGAGATTGACCGGGTAAACCGCGAGATCGAAAAAAACGGGAAGGCTGTTCTTCCCTTTTCCGTGGCCCTCAAAAACCCCGACGGCGTCACCGCCTGCGAGGCGGACTTCGATTTTATCCTGCGAAAGCCCATGAAAAAGCCGATTGAGGGCTTAGCAGCCTTTTAAAAAAGGCTTGATGCGAAGCCTGGAGACAAACGATGAAATGCAAGGAGAGCGAGAAGCCAATGAGCAAGCGTACTAAAAGTACGTGGCGGAATTGGCTTTGATGCTCGACACCGCAGTTCGCGTTTTTAGACAGGCTGTTAGGGGCTCATTTTTCCGAGTCCGACACCGAAATCATGAACTGGTCAATGTCCATGTGGCTTGCCAGCCGGTCCAGGGCCGTTGACAGCGCGTTGACGGTTGCCTTGGTCATGGAGGCGGGCGCAAAGGGCTTTTCCGCCACCTTTTCGGCAAGCCGCACTGCTGTTTCAAGCGCCTTGCCGTCCTCGCAGACCCACTGGGCAAAGCCCCGGTCAAGGGCCTTGGGGGCGGGCAGGGCCTCTCCGAACAGTATCAGCTCCTTGGTCCTGGCTGGCCCCATAAGGTGCAGAAGCCTTGGCAGCGTGGCCCAGCTCATGTTCATGCCCCAGTCTATCTCAGGGGCGCGTATGTAGGACGACTCCGCCATCACCCGAAAATCGCAGGCGCTGGTTAAAGACACCCCGCCTCCTATACAGAAGCCCTCTATAGCCGCGAAGGTGATCTGGGGCAGGTCCTCCAGGGCCTGGCAGAGCTTGGGCGGTATGGCCATTACCGCGCGTTTTTCCGCAAGGCTCGCTCCGGAAAGACCTTTTGCAGCCGGGTCTTTAAGGTCCATCCCGGCGGTGAAAAAGGAGGCCGATCCAGTAACGACAACCGCGAAGATGTCCGACCGACGGGCCAGGTCAAGGGCCGCACGGGTCAAATCCTCCATCATGGAAAACGACAGCGCGTTCTTTTTTTCGGGCCGGTCGAGCCGTATGACCATCACCCGGCCTTGCTCCTCCATGATAAAATGAGCATCGGACATTTCGGTTTCCTTTCCGGTTCCTGACGGATTTTGTCCTTTGACTGAACCCTGCTTATAACCGGAATGGGGTCGTGGCGCAACGGACACATGGAAACATGAGACTAAAAGATTATTTCCCAAATCCAATTCTGACTTGACAAGGATGCGGCCAAAGTCCACGATAAAAGGTCGCGGTGACTCCCAAAGGGGCCGCCTGCCCGGTCGCGGGCTATTTTTTTCACATGAAAGCGTTGCGCCATGATCACTGAATTCCAGCTCATCGACGATAAAATTGTCCCCGGCGGCGAAGGCGACTGCCAGGTAACGGTTGTAACCGCCCCCCACTTCGAGTACCGGCGAACGCTCATAGACGAACACGGCCTTGACGAACACACCCTAAATTCCGCCCTCGACCCGGACGAACTCTCCCGCATGGAGTTTGAGCCCGACCACCTTGCCGTCATCTACAAGCGGCCCATGAACGTGAAGCAGGAGGACGAAATGGTCTTCGGCATCACATCAACGGGCCTCTTCCTCTTCAAGGACCGACTCTTCGTGGTGAGCGGCGACAAGGTCCAGCCATTTGACGGCAAAACCTTCGCCCGGGTCTCCACCCTGCCGGAAATGATGCTGAAGCTCATCTACCGCTCCATCAGCCACTTCCTCGTCCATCTCAAGGGCGTCAACCAGATGAGCGAGGCTCTTGAGGACAAGATCAACACCTCCATGGAAAACAGCATCCTCATAGACCTTTTCACCCTGGAAAAAACCCTGGTCTATTACTTAAACGCCATAAGCTCCAACAGGATGCTCCTGGAAAAATTGCGCCAGAACCACAGGAAGATCGGTTTTACCGCAGAGGAGCTTGAATTCCTGGACGACATGATGATCGAAAACGCCCAGTGCTACCAGCAGGCGGAAATCTACTCCAACATCCTCGCAAGCCTCATGGACGCCCGCGCATCAATCGTGGGGAACAACTTGAACATCCTCATGAAAACCCTGAACATCATCACCATCGGAATAATGGTGCCCACATTCGTGGTGAGCGCCTTTTCCATGAACGTGAAAATCCCCCTGGCCTCCCACTCCAACGCCTTCTGGTTCGTCATGAGCATGGCCCTGGTCTCGGTCATATCCATGATGATCTTTTGGCGCTACCGCAAATGGTGATCAGGGGGCGCACAAGCGCGAACTGCTGTGTCAGCGCGGGCGGGCCGGGGCGTCACGTACAGGAGTACGCATCCTTCCCGTCCCGCCCGCGCTTCCTTGCATTTCATCGCTTGTGCGCCCCCTGATCCTTGCCTAAATTGGAGGGGGAAGAAAAGACAAAAACAAAAAAGGCGGCGAAATAGACCGTCACCCCGGCGGAAGCCGGGGTCCAGTAACAATGTGGCAGAAATATCGGTAGGTTGGGTGGTTCTGCGCGAAGCGCAGGTTCACCCAACAAAAACGGAGACGAAAGTATTCCTCATAATCCTTTGCTTAAAATATCAATTTGTTGTGATAAACCAAGAATATTAAAGCGCTCCATATAAATTTTTTGAAACACCTTCAAAGAACAAATACCAACCTGAGCCGTTACTCTTAACCCAAATTTTAGCGATGTAACATCATCAACGAGATAAGAACTATGAAATGTATGTATATTTTCTTCAGTTGTCTGACTAATAACAGAAAAAAGAGCAGCCGGATTAGGATGAGCTCCAAAATCTATAGTTGTTTCATACAGATAGAGGACAATAATATATAGCATTTCATCATTTATTTTTAAATAGTCAAATATTTTAACGTTCCTAAATTCTTTTTTCATTTTAGATTTGCATTCAGCATTATCATGCCGCCTTAGCCATATTTCTTGTCGGTCCTTATCTTTATTAACATAGAAAGCATATATAGAATGCTCAATACAATTTCGTAACAATACAAATGTTTCATAAATCGCGCCGCTTATTACAAGCCTAACAGCGTGTAGAAAAGCTGCATGCGCACGATTGAAAAAAAGAGCAGGGATTAGAGCTGGCGTGTTTGACAAATTATCAGATAATACCTCAAATATATTATTAATATTCTTTAAAAGGTCATATTCAGCTTTCAAATTATGAAAAGTGGCATAGCTATTTTGGATAGCATTGTTAATAAAATTAGAAAGCTGATCTTCGCCCCACCCTGGCGGGATATCATTTTTTCTCTGCGGCTTATTGATTATTACCATAATTGCTTTCTTTTATTGGATTTTAGAACCCCGCGCCTTTTTTCGCGGCTTCCAGCAGCAGGGTTTCCATCTTTTTCAGCTCGTAGAAGCCGTCTTCAACGTCCCGGCAGATTTCGGCGAATGAGACCTGCACGCCCTGGTCCTGGCGTCCGAAGGCGTCCAGGATGTCACGTCTCATGGCAAGGGTTCGATAAGCCTCGTCGTAGAGTCGTGCGTTTTCGGAAACCGCGAAGGCGAAGCGCTCTATGCGCTCCCCGGCCTTGATGACGGCGGGGCGCACGGCGGCGTGCTTTTCGGAAAAATCCGCAAGCATCGAGATGCGCTTCTCGCACAGCGCGCCCCGAAGGCCAAGGGCCTCGCTTCTTATGGCGCGCATTGGTTCGGCAAGGCGCTGGGACTCGGTGCGCCGCTTTACAAGGTCCTGCCGGAAGCGCTGTTCCTGCTCAAGGGCCTGTGAAAGCTCCCGCTCAAGCTCCTTCAGCCGCGCAACGCTCTTTTCTATCCTGCCCTTCACAGTGGGCTTCTTTTTTTCCAGGCCGAAGAAGAAGTCCCGAAGGCGCTCCACGGCTTTGGTCAGCTCTTTCAGGTGCTTCCTGTCCACGTTCTCGCCGAAAACCGGAATCTGGGAGTGGCTTCGTGCCTTGGCGGCAAGGCTGTTGTACGCGGCCACGTTCCTGAGAACGTACTTGCGGGAAAGGGCCTCCATGCCCTCAAGGATCCGGCCCGTTTTTTCGGCGATTTCAAGAAGGTTGACATCGGTGGGGCCGGGCTTTTTTCCGATGAACGGAATTTTCGCCGAAATGGAAAACTTTGGAGGTGATGGCAGAAGTTTCATGGACGCGGTTTTTAGCACAAGGCGATATGATCAGCAACTCCGATGAAGCCGCTTCTGGTTCACCCGCCGAAAGGACAATGGGGGAACCGGCAGGTCCTGCACTCCAGGCAGAAACCGCCGTGTCCCAGTCTCGCAAGCTGCGTCCTTGTTATTTCAACCCCTGCCAGAAGCCGGGGCAGCAAAAGATCGAAGGCCGTGCGGGAATGATAGAGCGCACAGGCGGGAACGCCCGCCACCGGAACGCCTTTTATGTTTCCCACAAGGCTCATGGCCCCGGGCAGCACGGCGGCTCCGTAAAGATAGTCCGCCATGCCAGCGTCCATAAGGCCCTTTCGGGTCAAATCCTCAGGGTCCACAGAAAGGCCAGCAGTGGTGACGAGAAGCCCCGCGCCGGATTCCAGAAGCTCGCCCACGCCACTTGCGATGGCGTCCCTCTCGTCCGGGACCACCAGGGATTTTACCACCCGGCAGCCGAAGGCCTCAACCTTGGCCCGGATGACGTCGGAAAAACGGTCCTTCACAAGCCCGGAAAAAACCTCGGTTCCTGTGACCAGGATTCCAACATCCGGCGTTTTGAAGGGAAGAACCGAAAGCACCGGGGCTTGCCCCAAAGCAGTTAGGGCGTCCTGAAAGTCGTTTTGCGCCAGATACAGCGGAATGGCGCGGGTGGCCCCCAGCTTGTCGCCCTTTTTCACCACCGAAAAGCCCCGGCGCACGGCGCACATGACGCCATTATTCATGTTGAACGCAAGGAGCCGATCGTCGTCCACGGTGAAAAGACCGTCCAGGGCGGCGGAAAAGGCAATCTTGCCCTCACGGGCCTCGGCGGGATGCTCCACGCCCGGCCCTGCCAGCTTTTTCGAGAAGGCCAGCGCGGCCTCGTTCTCGTGAACCCATCCATCCGAGGCAGGCGCGCTTTCCTCGACGTAAACTTGGTTGCGCCCTATTTTCTGGAGCCTGCACAGGTCCCCGGCCTCGATTATCTGGCCCTTCAAAAAGGCCGGACCCTTGGATACTCCCGGCTCTATCTCCGTCACATCGTGAAGGAGCCTTTTGCCGAGGGCGTTTTCAACCGGCACAGGGGAAAGTTCGGGAGCCTCTTGGAGTTGGGGCAGGGACTGGCTCTTGTACGGGTTGGTTCCCAGGCAGGCCCGGCAGATGTTGCCGTGGGCCGTGGGAAAGGCCTCCCCGCAGGAGGGGCAGGCGAGAATCTGCCCTTTTTTGCGGCGCACGAAAGACGGCGCGTTTACCGAGACCTCGGAAAGGCTTAAAATGCCCGTTCCGGCTTCCAGGATGTCGGCCAATAGCCTTGGGGTGTCCTGGACCTCTTTGGGCTTTTCCTTGAAAAACCAGGCGGCTATTTCGGGCCAGCGCCGCACCTTTTCGGTGTCCACGAAAACCCTGACGCCAACGCCGGTGTGCTTGTCGTAAAGGCACACGGCGTAGCGGCCAAGGTTGATTATCTGAAGCCAGCCGTTGCCCACGGTGCAGGGGGTGAGAAGCTGGACGGCGTCCGGCAGGCAGTTTTCGGTCTCGCTTATGGCGTTATAAAGAATGCCCTTGGGCATCCGTTTAAGGGCCATGTCAACCATGAAGCCGCCGATGATGAGCCCCGGAGCCTCGTAGCCGTGGAACCAGCGTATCTGCGCGAGAAACTCCTCGCGGGAGTAAGGGCCTATGCCGCCCTCGGCGACAGCGGAAGGCTCGGCGCTGGGGGTGTTGGAAGCGATTGAATTGTAGGCGTCGGCGGTCATCATGGCTTACTCCGTGCGCCGGTGTTCCGGCTCTGACTTGGGCGTTATGACAAAAAAGGCATCTCGCATCAATCGGGAAGGTGTGCAAAAGATGGAAAACCACGCGGGGGTATCAAGAGTTTTAGCGGTGGAAATCAAAGCCTCTCGCGGGAAAGGGTGTTTTTGGAAAGTTCGCACAGGAACCTGCAAGGCTCATCCAGATACGAGCCTGAAATCGGGTCGAAAACATCTGTGGGATGGGTGAATATGAGGCTCTTGCGGGCGCGGGTGGATGCCACGTAAAGCAGGCGGATTTCCTCCTCAAGGGCCTCCCGGCCCCTGTTGGCGGCCTGCATGGGCGGAAAGCGCCCGTCCGTCACCCAGATCACGAATACGTTGTCCCATTCAAGGCCCTTGGCCGAGTGGATGGTGGAAAGGGTGAGCCGGTCAAAGGTTTTGGACTCGCCCTCCACCGAGAGCCCGCCGTCCTCGCTGGTGGTGGGGGGCTCAAGGGCCATGTCGGAGAGAAAGCGGACCAGATCGCTCCCGTAGCGCTCCATCATGAGCACGAGCTGTTCCAGGTCCTTTGCCCGCTTGGGCCAGTTGTCGTAAAGCCCGCGCATGACGGGGTCGTAGTATTCGAAAAGGGCCTCGCCCATTGCCGCCACGCTGAGGTTTTTGGGATCAAGCCCCGAAAGCGCGCCGTAGAGCCGGTTCCATCCGTCGGCCCATGAGGGCTTGGGCTTTATGGCCGCCATGCCCTTCTGGTCTATTTCTGCGGCAAGGGCGGCGGCGGTTTTCTGGCCCACGTGATCCAGAAGCGAGAGGATGCGGGTCCAGCTCACCCGGTCACCCGGAAAGGCGAGAACCCGAAGGTGGGCCAGAAGGTCCTTCACGTGGCCGGATTCCATGAACTTGAACCCGCCGTACTTGGCGAAGGCGAAACCGGCGCGGGACAACTCCACCTCGAGATCGAAGGAGTGGAAACCCGCCCTGAACAGCACGGCGATTTCCTTTAAAGGCGAGCCCTGGCGCACCAGCCGCCTTATTTCATCCACCACGTAAACCGACTGGTCCCTTTCGGAGCGCAGGGAGGCAAGGACAGGCTTGTCGCCGCCGGATGCGCGGGTGAAAAGGTGCTTTTCGTACTTTATGCGGGCCTGGGCTGAGACCTGGTTGGCCAAATCCAGTATGGGGGCGGTGGAGCGGTAGTTTTCCTCCAGGCGGATGAGCCTTGTTCCGGCAAAGACCTTGGGAAAGCGCATGATGTTCTCGAAATCCGCGCCCCGGAAGCCGTAGATGCTCTGGCAGTCGTCGCCCACGGCCATCACGTTCTGGTGGCCGGTTCCCAGAAGCTCCAGAAGCTCGGCCTGGACCTTGTTGGTGTCCTGGTACTCGTCCACCATTATATGGCTGTAGCGGTTGGTCACCCGCTCGCGCACTTCGGAGTCGTTGGCGAGAAGGGTTCTGGCCAGAAGCAGAAGGTCGTCGAAATCCATAAGGTTCTGCTCGCGCTTCAAGGCGTGGTAGCCCTTGGCAATCGCTGAAATTTCCTCGGAAAAGCGCGAAAAATGACCGTGATCGGATTCGATTATGTCATATACGTCCCGGCTCTTGTTGGCGGCGGCGGAAATGATGTCCGCTATGGTGGATTTTTTGGGAAAGCCCCGTGCGGGACGCTTGGGCATAACCTTGTCGGTGGAGGCCCCCACCACGGACTCGCAGTCCGAGCGGTCCAGAACCGCGAAATTGGGGGAATAGCCAAGCCGGTCGGCGTAGCGGCGCAGAAGAAGGTGCGAGAAGCTGTGAAAGGTGCCGCCCGAAACGTTGATGCGCTCGTCCAGCAGCTCTGAAGCCCGGGCCAGCATCTGGTCCGCAGCCTTCCTGGTGAAGGTGAGCAGGAGGATGGAGTCGGGGTAGGCCCCCTGCTCAACGAGCCGCGCCACCCGGTAGGTGAGCGTGCGGGTCTTGCCGCTTCCGGCCCCTGCTATCACCAGAACCGGCCCGTCCGTGGTGCAGACGGCCTCGTACTGGGCTGGGTTCAGGTTCTTCTCGTAGTCAATGCGCATTTTGGCTGCTTCCGGCATAAAACAGAGCCGATTAAATTATTCATTCAAGCAAATTCAAAAAGCGATCCCAACAGGCTGATAAAAAACGATGAAGTGCAACGCAGCAGTTCGCGTTTTTGGGCAGCCTGTTATCCCAGCTCTTTTAAAGCGTCCTTTAAGAGCGCATTGATGTCCAGGGTGGCCTGGGCCGCCTTGGATATCAATTCCGCCGTTTTTTTGTGGCCGGCGTCCCCGGCCCTTGAGCCCCAAGTGCTGTATGAACCCGCGTGGCCCACGTTGTGGGAAATCCAGTTGGTGATGAGGGTTTTGAGCTTCTCGGTCTCGGTCAAATCCGAGGCGTGGTCGTGATGATGGTGATGGCCGTGTGCGTCGTGATCGTGCATGATTTCCTCCTGTATTGATACGGTATGGGACGGGCGATCTTATCCTCTTGCCGGGCTTTTGGCAATGAAACTTTGCCAGCTGCGACTTGGCCAGGGGACTTCAAAGGGGAGGCGGACCGGTTCAGCGGTCTGGAGGATCGAGAAGATGCTTTTGAAGGAAATTGGCTATGGCGGAAACATCGTCACGATCGAAAACCGGGAGAGGGGTGGGGGAAGGCGGGCAGCCCACAAGGGCCATCACGTCCGTGTCGTTTTCAAAGGCCTGGAAATCCTCGGGGCAAAGGGCGATCACCATGCGCGGGATGCGGGCGGACTTGTAGCCTTCCACAAAAACCAGATCCGCGTCGGGAAAATACAGGGCCGCCAGTTCAACGGGGGAGGGCTCTTCCGGTACGTCCCGAATCACGGCGATCTGGCCTTGGGCGGCCACCAGTACCCCGTAAGCCCCGGCCTGGCGGTGCTTTTGGGTGTCCTTGCCCGGATGGTCCATGTGAAAGCCGTGCCGGGCGTGCTTGATGGCGGCAACCTTGAGGCCCCTGGCGGCGAACAGGGCGATGAGCCTTGAAATTAGGGTGGTCTTGCCTGAGTTGGAAAACCCCGCCACGGAAACCATGGGCGGCTTGACGGAAGCGTTCATTTGCTGCAGCCGGGCACGTTCCATGTGGTGCAGCTGCCCGACGAGCAGTTGCGAACCGTGGCGGAAGGCCCGGTTTGGCCCCCCCCGCTTCCGCTCATGGCGAAATTGGTGCAGCTCATCACCCGTTCGATTTCCCCGGATTTGCACTTGGGGCAGGCCATTTCAACGTCGTCCTCGCCGGACTTCATCAGAAACTCGAAGACCTCCTGGCACTTTACGCATCTGAACTCGTAGATAGGCATGGTAAAACCGCTCCCTGATTCCGGGCGTCGCCCGTTTGGCTTGTTCGGTGGAAATGTGGTCGGGGCGAGAGGATTTGAACCTCCGACCTCTTGCGCCCAAGGCAAGCGCGCTGCCAGGCTGCGCCACGCCCCGCCGGAGATTCCCCTAACATGCTTTTTACCCTTAAGCAAGAACCCATCAGCCTTGCAGTTTTCGGGGCGGCTGAGACGGTTTTCATCCGCGTCGGTCAGTCTTTGGTATGATATTAAGATTCGGTAAAGGGGCGGATTGACCAATAAGTCTTCTTCTTGCTATAAGGAATTCTTTGTGGGGTCGGCAGGCCAAAGGCCCGGAAAATATGACACATCGCGTCATGATCCGCGTCAGAAAATATTCGCTTTTTGACCTCTCACTGTCCGCTTTCCGGTATGAACACGCATTTTATGAACATGCATGTTCCGGTCCGTAAAAAATGACCGGCCCTTCATGCCCCGATGCTTTTTTTGATACCGGACGAAAAACTTTTAGGATGACCTGATGCCGCTTTTGCCCGTCTGCCATGTTCCCGGACGCCACTGCGCAAGCACCGGCCTTGCCGACCTGGCCCGCTTCCACGGCCTCGACTGGTCCGAGGCCTTTTGCTTCGGATTGGGCGCGGGGCTTGGCATCTGGTACCTTTCCTTTCCCGGAACCGGGGCCAGCCGCATGATCCACGTGCGCAGCCATGACATAGAGGCGCAGTTTTTCGCAAGGATCGGTTTGGACTTTTCCTGGACCACCAACCCCGATCCCGAAGAAAGTGAAAAATCTCTCATTTCAGTTCTTGACCGCGGCCTGCCCGCCATGATTCAATCCGACATCTTTCATCTGCCGTACTTTGCAACCAGCACTCATTTTCCGGGACACGTAATAGTGGTGTGGGGTTACGACGCAGGCCGGAAGGTCTTTTTCGTCACGGACACCGAAAGACAGGGCCTTTTGGAGGTGGATTTCGACTCCATGCGAAGGGCCCGGCACTCAGGAAACGGCTTTTTCCCGGTGGAGGGCAATCTTTTCGCGCCCTCCGCAATTCCACAGCCGCCCGACCCGGCCAGCATGATCGCCGAGGCCGTCCGGGCCCAGAGCCGCGCCATCCTTAATCCTCCCGCCGAATTCGGCGGCCTTCCCGGCCTTCTGCTCTGGAAAAAGGGGCTGGAGGACTGGGCCGGATTTCCCGACTGGCAGTGGACGGCCCGGTTCGCCTACCAGGTGATCGAACGCCGGGGAACGGGAGGCGGCGGTTTCCGCCTGCTCTTTGCCGACTTTCTGAAAGAGGCCGTCTCGCTGGTCCCGGAAATCGGCCTTTCGGGTCTTTTGGGGCAGATGGACGCCCTGGGCCGGGCCTGGACCGATCTGGCCCTGGCTCTCAAGGATGCCTCGGAACGGCAGGAGCCCGATTTTTCCGAAGCCGCTGAAAAACTGGACGTTTTGCTCGACATATCGGAGCGTTATCACAACAAGGCCGCATCTTTGGGCGGCTGACGGGCCAACAACAAAATGCTCCCGGATTTCGGGGGGGACAACGAAGAACCTTTGGGGGAAATGGAGAAGGACGCAATGAGGGGAAAAATGCGGTTGATTCAAACGGCTGCGGCCATGATGCTGGTGCTTTTCGCATTTACGGGCGTGGCCTTTGCAGGGAAAAACGCCACCATTTTCTGGAAAACCGCCACCCTTGCCCCGGAGGGCATAGGCTGGTCCAAGCAGATGAAAACCATAGTGTTTCCGGAAGTCGAAAGGATCACCGAGGGCAACCTGTCCATCAAGGTGTACTACGGCGGCGTGATGGGCGATGACATCGACGTCATAAAAAAGATGCGCATCGGCCAGTTGAACGGCGCTGGCCTCGCGGCCCAGGGCGCGAACCAGCTTTGCCCGGAATTCCAGGTTCTGGAGCTTCCCTTTCTCTTCAACGACTTTGACGAGGTGGACTACATCCGCGACAGGATGAGCGGCACCTTCGACAAGATATTCGAAAAGCACGGCTTTTTCATGCTTGCCTGGACCGACCAGGATTTCGACCAGATATATTCCACCAAGGTGGAGCTTGCCAAGGTGGCGGATTTTTCCAAGGGCAAGTTCATAACCTGGTACGGCCCGGTGGAGCAGGACCTTTTCAGGGTGTTGGGCGCGAACCAGATTCCCGTGGGCGTTCCCGAAGTGGGCTCGTCCATCCGCTCCGGCGTTGCGGACTCCGCCATCGGCCCGGCGCTGTGGATAGTGGGCGCGCAGATGCACTCGGTGGTGCGCTACATGAACCGGGTGAAGATCCGCTACTCCCCCGCCGCCATTGTGGTCACGGACAAGACCTTCAAGGCCCTGCCCCCCCAATACCAGAAGGCTTATTTTGAAATTCGCGGCCCGCTCCTCAAGAAGTTCTCCACTGCTGTCCGGGGGGATCTCAAGAAGAGCATGGAAGCCCTCATCAAGTACGGCATAAAAGACACCAAGATGACCCCGGCGGCCCTGGCCGAAATGAAGAAGGTGACGAGCCAGGTATGGACCAACATGACCGGGAAGATCTTTCCCAAGTCCCTTCTGGACGAGGTTCTGGCGAACCTGAGGACCTATCGGGCCAGCAAGGGCAAATAGCGCGAAGCCTGTCCAAAAACGCGAATAGCTGTGTCAGGCTTCAAAGCCAATTCCGCCACGTACTTTCAGTACGCTTGCTCATTGGCTTCTTGCCTTCCTTGCTCTTCATCGTTTTTGATCAGGCTTCACGGTCAGCCTTCTTCAGCAGAGCGGCAGGGGAAGGCCGGGCTGAAACGCGAATCGCTGTGTCAGGCTTCAAAGCGCGGGGCGGTCACGTACGAAAAGTACAGTTCCTCCCCGCGCTGTTCGCCAACCTTAGCGCTTCATCGTTTTTAGGCGGGATTCGCAGTCGGCCCTTTCCGGCAGACCGACAGGGTAAGGCCGGGCAAAAAAACACGTGATAATAAGAACCGGGGCGGAAGGAGCGGGTTGCGTCCTTTCCGCCCTGTTTCGTTTTTAAGGGGAGAGAATGCACAAGCTCATTTGCGACATCATAGAAAAATTCGGCGGGCGCATGGCGGGAAGCCGTGAGGAGGACCAAGCCCAAGACTACATAATCGAGCGCATGGGGGCCTTTTGCGACAAGACCCTAAAGCACCGGTTCCTCTCCCCCCTTACGGCCATGCACGGCTCGCTCAAGATTTTCTCGGCGGTGTTTTTCGCCTGCCTGATCCTTTGCCGGATATCGCTTCCCTTAGCCTTTCTGTTGGCCGCCGCCAACACGGCTTTTGTCATCCGGCACTTTCTCACCTACCGCTATAAGCTGGATTTCCTCTTCCCCAAAAAAGCCTCGTCAAACGCCATAGGCATCATCGAGCCTTCGGGCGAGCACAAGTCCACCCTTTTGTTCGCGGGCCACATGGATTCCACCACCGAGTACAAATGGTGGTACAGGCTGGGCTTTCCGGGCATGGTCCTGACCTCGGTTTCGGTCTTCATGATAATCCTTCTTCCCCTGTTTTTTCTGGCGGACCTCCTTTTTGAAAGCGCCAACCCCGTTTTTTCACACTACTGGTGGATTCTTGTCCTCATGTCGCCCGCCCTTGTCACCCTTGTGGACATGCGCGGCGACTACGTGATCGACGGCGCACAGGACAACCTCTCCGGCGTGGTTGCGGCCTTCGGCGCGGGCGAGGCGCTTTCCGCAGACCGCCTTACGCACACCAGGATAATGGTGGTGAGCTTCGGGTCGGAGGAGGCGGGCTTAAGGGGCTCGTCGGCCTTCGCAGCCGATTTTCACGAAGAGATGATGAGGCAGAACGCGGTCCTGGTGAACCTGGACGGCATAATGTATCCCGATCATCTGAAAATAATAAGGGGGGAGCTGAATCCCTGGGTGTGGTATTCCAGGAGCCTGATCAAAAAGATGGAAAAGGCCTTCCTGGATTGCGGCGCAAAGCCGCTTAAGGGCGTTTTGCCCATAGGGGCCACGGACGGAGCCGCCTTTGCCATGAAGGGCCTTTCCGCCATAACCCTCATAGCCCAGAACGTGAGCCATCCCGATCCCACCTACCACACCCGCCTGGACGTGGCCGATTGCGTGGACCCTAAGGCCCTGGAAAAGGCCCGCGACATCCTGGTGGCCTTTGCAAGGAACTGGGACAGGGAGATATCCGGCAGATGACGGGCTGCATACGCCTCTTCTTTTGTTGAGTGACGGCAAAGTATATGCTAAGGCTTTCAGACCGGTTAAGAATTTCAGGACCAACCCGAAAGCGAGGCAATTGATGGAAAATACGGATATTCCCCACATCAGCGTGGATTTTTTCGAGACCCTCACGGGTGCGCTTCCCAAGGTCGAAGACAACGCGGGCGAGGACGTAGGACAGCGCATAGCGGCCATAAGGCGGGAAAAGGGCCTTTCCGTGGAAGACCTCGCCCGGATGACCGGTTTTTCCGTGGAATTGATCGCCGGAATCGAAAACAACACCGTGGCCCCCCAGCTTGGCACCATCATGCGCCTGGGAAAGGCCCTGGACCAGGCCCTGACCCGGCTCATTTCCGGCCAGGGCAACAAGCCCTACGAGATCACCCGAAAGGGCGAGAGAAAGATCGTGGCGCGGGCCACCAAGAGCGGCGGCGGAAGCCAGGTCTACACCTACCAGAGCCTTGCCCACGAGGTTAAGGGCCGCCACATGGAGCCTCTGGTGGTGGAACTGGACGAGGTGGCGGAGCCGGAAAAAAGCGTCCATGAGGGCGAGGAATTCATACTGGTGCTTTCGGGAACCGCCCTTCTGTCCATCGGCGAGGACCGGCACGAGTTGAACCCCGGCGACTGCGTCTACTATCTTTCCAGCGTTTCCCACTCCATTTCCGGCAAGGGGGGCAAGGCCGTAATCCTGGCGGTCCTCTACGAGTAGCAGCCTGTCTAAAAATGCGAACTGCGGCGTTGCACTTCAAAGCCAATTCCGTCACGTACGAAAAGTACGCTTACTCATTGGCTTTTCGTGCGCCTTGCATTTCATCATTTTTATCCAGGCTTTGCATAAAGCCCTTTTTTTACAAATTGCACCGAGGTAGCCTTGATACAGCCCGGAATGTGGATAAAAGCGCTCAGGATCATTCCCAGGGTAAGCCCGGAAGAATGGAAAACCCTGGACGTGGTCTCCCGCTGGCTCATCGCAAGCCGCGCCGCAGTCTTCATCATGACAGCCACGTCATGCGCCGTGGGCGGGCTTCTGGCCGTGAGGGACGGGGCCTTTTCAGCGCCGGATTTCGCGGCCTGCCTTTTGGGGCTGGTGTTCGCCCACGCCACCAACAACCTTTTAAACGATCTCATAGACCACAAAAAGGGCATTGACCGGAACAACTACTACCGCGCCCAGTACGGCCCCCACCCCATCGAGCACGGCCTGATGAGCATCAAAAAGCTTTGGGCCTACATAGCGGTTTCCGGCCTTGTGGCCCTTCTGGCAGGGGCCTGGCTCATAGGGCGCACCGGCTGGATCACGGTCATCCTGCTTGGGCTTGGGGCCTTTTTCGTCATTTTCTATACCTGGCCCCTAAAATACATGGGCTTGGGGGAGCCCTCGGTGATACTGGTATGGGGGCCGCTCATGGTGGGGGGCACCTATTTCGTGGTGACCGGCGGCCACTGGAGCTGGCAGGTGGCCGCCATATCCCTGGCCTACGCCGTGGGTCCCACCACGGTTCTTTTCGGCAAGCACACGGATAAGCTCACCCAGGACGAGGCCAGGGGCGTGCGCACGCTTCCGGTGATACTGGGCGAAAAAAACGCCCGGATGACCGCCATCGGCCTGTGGGTTTTCCAGTATGTTCTGGTGGCGGCCCTGATGGCCTGGGGAATCCTGGGCTGGGCCATGCTTCCGGTGTTTTTGAGCATTCCCAAGTTCATCTGGGCCGTGAAAATCTATTCAAGGCCAAGGCCGACAGAGCCGCCGGAAGAGCTTCCGCCCAACATCTGGCCCCTTTTCCTGTCTGCGGTGGCCTTTGTTTACAACAGGCTTTTCGGCGTTCTCTTTCTTGCCGGGCTGATCCTGGACGTCATCCTTTACAGGACCGGCGTCTACTGAAGGGCAGGGCTCTCATGCGAATTCTGGGTATCTACGGCAGCCCCCGGAAAAACGGAAATTCCGACCGGCTTTTGGACGCTCTCCTGGAATCGGCCAGGGAAAACGGCGCGGAGACGGAATCCCTCTACAGCCGAAAGCTTAAAATCCACGGCTGCCTAGAATGCGGAAAATGCGACGAAACCGGCGTCTGCGTCATAAGGGACGACATGGACAAGGTTTACGAGGCCGTGAAAAGGGCCGACGCAGTGGTGGTGGCGGCCCCGGTCTTCTTCTACGCCTTTCCTTCGGAACTCAAGGCCCTGGTGGACCGCAGCCAGGCACTCTGGAGCGGCAGGCTTCTGAAAAAACAGGGTCCGGCCCTCAAGACCTTTGATTCCGGCGACGGCTTTCTTCTGGCAGTGGGCGCAAGCCGGGGCGACAACCTCTTTTCCGGCTGCGAGCTGGAGGCCCGGTATTTTTTCGACGCCCTGGACCGGAATTACAAGGGCGGCCTTTTTTACCGGCAGGTGGAGAAAAAGGGGGCCATAGAGGATCATCCCACCGCCCTTTCCGATGCCCGCGATCTTGGAAAACGCATCGCAACCGCGTCCTGACGCCACGCCCAAAACATGGAGACCCTGAAAATGAGCGATTCCGACGACAGGCCGTCATTTCGACCCCGCTTCGACATCAAATCGGTGGATGCCGAGGGTAACGAAAAACTGGAGGTTTTGAGCCTGGCCGAGTTCGCGGAACGCGCTAAAGGCGTTGAAATGGGGCGGCGGGGATTTTTAAAGCTCGCCCTCTTCGCCCAGGCCGCCGGAATGGCCGTCATGGCAGGGCCCGGCCCGGCTTTTTCCCAGCAGCCTTCCAGGGGGCTTGCCTCCATTTTCGGCGTCATAGTGGCCGTGGACTACATATCGGACGTGGCGATACTCCAGGAGGCGAGCACCGGCCTTCACTGGTGCATCAAGGTCATTCCCCCCAAAAGGGCCGGAGGCCGGGCACTGGGCCATGTGGACAAGAACGTCAGGGCCGGCGACTGGGCCGTGTTCATCGGCCCAAAAAGCGAGCTCAAAAGCCCCAAGCCCTATCCCGTGGCGTCTTTGGGCAAGGTCAATTCCGTCTCGAAAAACATATTCTGCGCAAGAAACACCGTAAAGGGCGGGAAGACCTGCGTTCAAACGCCCTCGCCCCTTGCGGCCCAGACCCTCAAGCCCGGAGCCGCCGCCTTTTTCCAAGAGGATTTTTCCATCAATTCGGTGGAGGACCTGCCCGTGAGCCTTCAGGTGATACACCTCAAAACCGGCGGGCTCATCCGTTGCGAGGAAAGCTGGGTGGAAGACGACATGATCCATTATCGGGTCGGCCAGGGAACAGTGGCCCTCTCCCTTTCCACCGTCGACCTTTCCCGATCCTTCAAGGCCACCGTGCAGGCGGAGGTTGAAGAAGCCTACGCCCGGCAGGCCCTGACCATTGGCAGGCAGGCCGAAGAGCGCCAGCGTAAGGCCGCAGAAGAGGCCAGAAAGGCCCTGGAGCTTGAAAAGGAGGCGGTCAGGCCTACTACCCCGGTCAAGGGCAGCTCCAAAAAGCCCGAAGAGGCGCCCCCGGCCAGGAGCGGCAGGCAGAAGACCCAGACCAAGGCCAGGTACGAGGACGCCAAGGAAAAATGCGGGTCGGTCACGGAAACCTGCAGCTGTGTCCCCGTCTGTTACTAAGGGCTTCGCGGGATCGACGATAGCTGTGTCGTGCCGCGCCGGGCGGGTCGTCATGTACGGAAAAGTACTCCTCCCCGCCCGGCTTGCACTCCTTGCTCTCGACGACCCCACAAAGCCCTCGAAGCGGCAATGGCGGCACGAAACGTGAAGGAATTGATATCCTTTCGGCTTTTCGCGTGACGTGTTCATCGTTTTTGATCAGCCTGTCGGGGGCGCGGGCGGGTTGAGAGCCGAAATGGGCCAGCCTTCCAGAATCCTTCCTCTTTTTCCGGCAGTAACGGCCGGCC